>CAZPEQ010000281.1:0-4010 GCA_964585605.1 uncultured Weeksellaceae bacterium
CGATAATAGCCAACGGCCGCACAGGCCATGCCGTTGACCATATCGGTGGTACGTTAGACGCTATATCATATGCACTCATTTACCGTTGTACGTCGTCAGCATCGTTAGTCCAATCCTCCTACTCCTACGGACAAAATCCTCAACACATATATTCGTTGCCACAATACGACTCTATTATTTGCTTAACATGAAGGAGAATTTTAAACTAGCTGCCAAGATCGGTGCGAAGACCTTGGCCAAATGGGGAATATTCGTTGGGGCAGGTTGGCTATTGTCGATCATTTGTTTTTTGATCGTGCTATTCACGAACTCAGGCCTAGCTGTTGGTGGCGATGAGGCAGGAGCGATTGCGTTCGTCGCCAATCTGTTCAGCAAGAACATCTGGGGATTCGTGCTCTTTCTCGGCGCCCCGATCTTCATGACCCTGTACTTCATGTTCGCCAACAAGATGGCGATCCAGAACAGTTTGCACCTGCTGTGGGAGAACAAGGCCGGAGATTATATTACATCGAAGGTGAGAAGTTTGGTTGAGCGGCTTTCGGCTAGTAATAACTGGGCGGGAAAAGCGACAGACAAGACGGTGATCCGCGCAAAAATGCTCGATGCCAACAGAAAGAATCCTGATGCTTCAAAATTACAGCGCACCATCATTAACTATGGCATGAAAAAAGTACGGCTTGATGATGTAGATATGCAAGACGAGAATTTCAAATTGTCCGATTTGCTTGCCGATCGGTTTAATGAATTCATCTCGGAAGCGGCTAAGCCATCAATGGCTCCATTCTGGATCTTGGCCATTATACAAGGGGTCTTGCTCTTCTTGGCAATTTGAAGAAGCACCTTATCCTTCCATTTTGAACCAAGTCGGTGACCAGAAGAGTCTTGAAGCAAGTGGATGTACTTGTATTTGGTAGCGGGTTGCGCGAGCGTTTTATCGGTATTTGAACTTGCCCACTACGATAATTGCGTCAAACCGGTAACCTGATCCAATTGCGCATAATAGTCAGTACTAAGCATTGGAGCCAAAAATGCACCGCTATTGGCCTCCAACCGTAAGGACCGTTTCATAAATTTGACACCTAGCACTAATCGTATTATTTCGATGAATCAAGTTAACTTTCTACAAGGCGATGCAACTGAGCCAGTTGGTGACGTGAACAAAGCCATCGTGCATATGTGCAACTACATTGGCCACAGGGGCAAAGGATCGGTACTGGCCATTTCTCAAAAATGGAAAGCAAGCGATAAAGGATTTGAATTGGGTCGCCAATTTGATTGAACAACGCAAGGTCAAGAAAGACATGGATGGTAAGTCTCCGATAAGATATGAAGCGATAAGTAAAGGCACGTCTGAAGTTCAATATTTTGCGAATCAAGTACATTGGCATGTACGATCCACATGCACGGCAAGCAAAACCAGAAAATAGCCGCAAAGATCAAAGTGACAATTGGATAAAAAAGACAGCACAATCATGAAACACTTAGCTGATAAGGGACTAAAGTCAATGTATGTTCCATTTAAATCCATGCCTTATTTCGCAAGTAGAAATTGGGGCATTAGACTAATGAACTCTATAGGCCGTATTTACAATGGAAAAAAGATAAAAGGAGTAGATAATGAAGAGCGATTTATTCCAAGTAAAAGTGGCGGGCCGGATATTAGAATACGGATATTCAAACCACTTAATGCTAAAGGAAAACTGCCTTTATTACAGTATATACACGGAGGAGGTTATATATTAGGAAGTCCAGAAATGATGCCGAATCTTGATATTATAAAACAGTTTATTGAAAAAAAACCATGTGTAGTTATCGCCCCTGCTTATCGAAAATCTTTGGAAGCGCCTTACCCTGCTGCATTTAATGATTGTTACGATACATTACTTTGGGCAAAAGAAAATGCAGAAGAATTAGGAATACGTGAAGATAAGTTCATGGTAGCAGGGCATAGCGGCGGCGGCGGATTAACTGCAGCCATTACGTTAAAAGCAAGAGATACAAAAGATTTCAATATCGCTTTCCAAATGCCTTTTTACCCAATGATCGATGACCTCCAAAATACAAAGTCAGCAAAAGAAATGACCTCGACTCCAGTTTGGAATACCGCATCAAATAAAAAAGGATGGGATTCCTACTTGAAAGGACTTAGAGATAGAAATGAAGCGATCCCTGCCTATGCGGCGGCGGCAAGAAATAAAGATTACAAAAACTTCCCTCCCACTATTACGTTTGTTGGGGATTTAGAACCCTTTAAAGACGAGACAATAGCCTACGTTGACGCCTTGAAAAAGGAAGGCATTGACGTAAAGTTCAATTTATATAAAGGTGCTTATCATGGTTTTGATGCTTATGTGCCAAATGCACAGATTTCAAAAGATGCAGTTAAATTCACTTATGATTCGTATGCTGAGTATTACGATAAATACCTCTGATCAGAAGCGAACTCAATAGTGGTGATCCCTATATGTTAATCGACTTGATCGGGCTTCTCTTGATCCAACCTCATTAATTCCCCGCCGCAGGAGCCTTGCTTGGATCCAACAGGTCGTAGAACTCATCTAACTTCGGCAAGATCACAATACGCGTGCGGCGGTTCATAGCGCGACCAGCTTCTGTATCGTTCGTTGCCAGCGCATTGTACTCTCCACGACCTGCTGCAATCAAACGATTGGGGTCGACCGCATGCTTATCCTGTAGGGCCTTTACTACAGCAGTGGAGCGCAGTACGCTCAACTCCCAGTTGTCGCCAACGCACTCCTTACTGATCGGCACATTGTCGGTATAACCTTCTACCATCACCTCCACTCCGGGGCGCGATTCAACAATTTTCGCGATCTTACTTAAGACGGTATCGGCACGGGAGGTGATATCTGCACTACCGCTTTGAAACAGCATTTTATCCGATAGGTTGATAAAGACCACTGTCTTATCAACTTTTACTTCCACATCATCGTCTTCAATACCATCCTTTAAGACCGTTTTCAAGTTCACAGCAAGTGCCAAGTTCAATGAATCGGTGCGCGACTTCGCGGCTTGAAGCAAGTGGATGTACTTGTCTTTGGTAGCGAGTTGTGCGAGCGTTTTATCGATATTTGAACTTGCCGACTGCGATAATTGCGTAAGACCGGTAACCTGATCCAATTGCGCATCACGTTGTTTGCGTGCATCTGCGAGCTGATCCTTTAAGTCAGTGATCTGGTCATCCTTCAAACGCATTGTTGCTTCAGCAGTCTGCAGTTTGCCTTCTACAACGGTCTTTTCGTCTTTGCATGCATCAAGTTTCTCTTGTACTTCATTGCGCTCTGTTTCAGTCGTAACAAGGCGCTGTTTAGGCACACAGGCGGTAAAAGCGATTAGGCATAGTGCAATGGGAAGGAATCGAAAGGGGCTCATAATTGGTCTCAGGCGTTGATTGCGGCCGACGTTATCGTCGTTCGGCGCCAAATATAGCGTTGAGAATATTTAGGGCCGTACCGCTCAGGTTCACACACACCCCCTTTACATTGAACCAAGTCGTTACTCGATTCCGTCTCCTTCTCCTTCCACCTTGGCCACAGGTTTTACCACCTCTTGTTCTACATCAACTGTCGCCGGTTTCTTTCCCGGTCGTTTCATCGAAACCAATACACCTACCGCAAGGCCGAGCACGAATGTGATCAGGATCAACAGGATGCGACTTATCGAAAAGTCCCAAACCAAGAAGTTAAGCTTCACTTCCTGTGCATTCTGAAGCGATACAATTGCCACAAGAACGCACAACAATGAGATAACCAAGGCTTTCATTTTCATTCGATTCCAGTTCAACCTATTTCATGCTAAAGGTACCAAGATCCATGTCATCCATAGAAGAACTTAAAACCGCCTCACACCGCTCATCAATCTTTCTTCGGCATACATAGAATTGACGCGTACCTTAGTACGAGCCACAATTATTGACAAGGAACAATATGGACAAAGAAGAATTGAAAGCAGAAGCAAGCAAACGCATTGATGAGGTATCCGCCAAACTG
>CAZPEQ010000282.1:0-3993 GCA_964585605.1 uncultured Weeksellaceae bacterium
GTTGAATCCTGAAATAAAGATCGCCTTAGGCGTATCATCTGGATTGGCAACGACGTCAAACGGGCGCTGACGTATCAGCGGCCACGTTCCGCTTGCCAACAAGCTTTTCATCACGCTTTCCCGGTTGGCATGACCCGATCCGAAATCTTCGTAAGAAAAGTTGCTATCAGCGAGCACCCGCACTTCCATGATACGGCGCTTGGCCCCACGGATTATGTCAACCACCTCCCCGCTAACGGGAGAGGTGTATTTGATGCGTTCGTTGTATTTATCGTGGAAGAGTGTGCTCCCGGCTTTCACGTTATCGCCAGGCTTAACGACCATTTTAGGAACCAAACCGTGCAAGTCTGGCGGTCTAACAGCAACCACTTTAGGCTTATCTACCGTGGCCACTACTTTTTCAGCCTCTCCTTTGAGCTTGATATTCAGCCCTTTTCGGATTCTGATTGTCTTTGACATGAGGTCAACCGTACTGATCTTATTGGCGGCAAAAGTAGGTATCTTTAGCTTGCTAAGTAACACTTGGTATAGAGCTTGTTAACAACAAGTAAAGATGCAATCTTTGACGCCTTAATGAGTTATCACTTAAACGTGTCTACCGACCCTATGGTTCGCTTGATCCTTGCTTTCATATCTACTGTATGCTTGAGCGCTATGAGCTTAGCTCAAGAGCCTATCCAAGACGTGGTATTGGATGACCAGATCAAAACAGTGGAGCTATTCAAGAAGGGGTTCCCGTTGAGTTATCCGATACTAGAACTGGGTACACAAAACCAGTTGACATTGCGGTTCGATGACTTGAGCGGTGAACCGTTCAATCTCTCCTATACCCTAGTGCACTGTAACGCAGACTGGGTGGAAAGCTCACTAACAAAGACAGAGTACATACAGGGCAGCTTCACGGAATTGATTCCTTCAGGAAGACAGAGTTTTGGCACACTGCAGCCATTCATTCATTACGGCATAAGTTTCCCGAATCAATTCATGAACATAACCCGTTCCGGTAACTACATAATCAAGGTCCATGTTACTGGCGACGAAGAGGATGTGCTGTTCACCAAGCGTTTTCTGGTCTTTCAGAAACGTGTTGGAGTGAAAGCGCGGATCGTTGCAGCGCGAGATGTGCAACAGCGCGAAGAAGTCCAGCAAATTGAATTAAGCATAACCCACCCGGGAGTGCTCGTACAAGACCCATTTTCCGACTTAAAAGTGGTGGCACTGCAGAACATGCGTTGGGAAGACGCACGAACGGATATTAAGCCGATGTTCATTCGGGCTGACGAAATTGTTTACGATAGGCCTATAAATGCGGCGTTTCTGGGGCTAAACGAGTGGCGCAACTTCGACTTAAAGGATTTCAGCTTTGTTACCCAAGAGGTGCTATCCGTTCGGCAGGGGGAAGAGAATTACGAGGCTGTTCTTCTGCCTGACCCTAAACGCAACATTAGCGTGTACCTTGAGGAGGCGGACATAAATGGGCGTTTTCTGATAAAGAATGATCAGGCTTGGGATCAAGTACTCGGGGCCGACTACGTTAACGTAAAATTCACCTTACCCATGACTGCGGAGCTCACCCTGGGCAATATCTACGTGTACGGTGCATTTTCGGATCTGACCACCAAAGAGGAATTCAAAATGTCCTGGAATGAAACAACCAGCGCATACGAGCTGAACGCCCTGCTGAAACAAGGCTACTACAATTACCTCTACGCTTACAAAGGAAAACGCAAGGACTCTCCCATAGATTTAAAACGGATCGAAGGCTCTCGAACACAGACCGAGAACGAGTACCAAGTGCTGGTTTACCTAACAGATATACAGACAAACACCGATAAACTGGTTGGGATTCGCTTCTTTAATAGCAGAAGGGATCGATAATCACTCCTTCGTGAAGACCCTCACCCGGCTATCGGCTAGTTTCAGAATGTAGTGCCCTGGCACTAAATCTTCGAGGTTAATGGAACGCTTATCACCAACCGATCCGGTAAGCACTGATCGGCCCTGAGAGTCGATAACCGCATAAGCCAGTTGCTCGTTGTTACCTGTTTCAACAAACAGGGTGTTTTGTGCAGGCACAGGATATACATTCAACGGATCCAGACCTGCTAATTCCTGTACCCCTACGGCACATGAGCTTACCGTTTCCAGCGTAACACTATTACTGCCACTGCTCGGGATACAAACTCGGTCATTCACCTCATCATAGTCCAGATCTGCGGGATTATTGACCACCCATGGCATGACCGCTGATGTGGCAGAACCTAAGGTAAAACGGGTGATTTGATCAGGAGACCAGGAAGAAACATAGATCATGTTCTGGCAATCCAACGCGATCCCATCAATATTCGTCAGCGTGGTTGAAAGCATGGTCAACAAAAAACCGTTAGACACATCGTATGCTTTCAATGGTGCATTAGGGCCCCAAAAAGTAACCAGCACCGCCGATATCAGCGGTGAATATAGAATCCCGTTCGGGGTGCCATCCGTATCCGTTACCAAAACCGAAAAAGTCTGGTTCGCCACATCAATCTCAAGAATTTGATCGGCATTGAAATCCGTTACGAACAGGTTCGTTCCATCGGTGGTAATACCATTCAGGAACTGCCCCCCGGTAGCGATGCTAAAAACCTCTGCACCGCTGGTGAGGTCATAGCCCTTCACAAGTCCTCCGGTTTGACATGCGTAGACCACATTACCTAAAATCTCCAGACCATAAGGTGCGGAACTGGTGGTTGCGAACAAGGTCAAGTTGCCACTTTGATCTCGCGCCAAAATCTCGTTTGACGCTGTATTACTGACCAAATAACGGTCATTGACCATGTCAAACTCAACACTTTCCGGACTGTCGTAGACTTGTGCACTCACCAATATTGTTGAGCAGACAAGGAACGCGAGCATGCATATTCTCTTTGCTTCCATTGCGCCAATTTAAGTGACGGTCGCATCACTTCGGCCACGGAAATACCAACTTATATTTGTCGCCCAAACATCCAGCAATAATGGCGAACGCGATATTCAACCCTCCCTTTCCTAACAACGAGCCTATTTTAAGCTACGCTCCCGGCACTCCTGAGCGTGATGACGTAACCGCTGAATATGCAAGACGCATGCAGGCTTCGATCGATGCTCCTATGTGGATCGGAGGCAAGAAGGTGACCACGGACGACCACCGTCCTATGCGTCCACCACACAACCACGGCCATGTGTTGGGGCAAGCCCACTTTGGAACAGCGAAGCACGTGAATGATGCGATAGATGCAGCTCTAAAAGCCAAGGCAGATTGGGAAGCGATGGATTGGCACCACCGCGCTGCCATCTTCTTAAAGGCCGCAGATTTAGTTGCAGGGCCTTACCGTGCAGCTATCAATGCCTCTACCATGCTGGCACAAAGCAAGAACGTGTTCCAAGCGGAAATAGATGCCGCTTGTGAGTATGCTGACTTCCTACGTTTCAACTGCATGTACTTAACGCAGATCTATGAAGATCAGCCATTGCACTCGCCGCAGCCGACATGGAATCGCGTGGAATACCGGCCACTAGAAGGTTTTGTTTTCGCCTTATCTCCATTCAATTTCACCAGTATTTGTGGTAACCTAAGCGCAGCCCCTGCCCTTATGGGGAACGTAACGGTATGGAAACCGGCTGACACACAGATCTACTCCGCTCAAGTATTGATGGAGATCTTCCACGAGGCAGGCCTGCCAGCAGGTGTGATCAACTTGGTGCATGCTGACGGCCCAGAAGCAGGTGAGGTGATATTCAAGCACAAAGAATTTGCAGGACTGCATTTTACAGGAAGCACCCAAGTCTTCAGAACACTGTGGAAAGAGATCGCGAACAACCTGGAGATGTACCGGAGCTACCCGCGCATTGTTGGCGAAACAGGAGGCAAAGACTTCGTCTTCGTACACGAAAGCTCAAACGCAAAGCAAGTGGCAACGGCCCTAAGCCGTGGCGCATTCGAATACCAAGGACAAAAGTGTAGTGCCGCTT
>CAZPEQ010000283.1:0-3981 GCA_964585605.1 uncultured Weeksellaceae bacterium
GCTGAAGCCCATATACGCACGGGCACGAAGCATTATGATGCACTCGAATTTGAGCTGGCCAAACAGGAATTTTCCGCTGCGCGTGATCTGGACATTCAAAATCCAGTAGCTGCTTTTGACCTTGGTAATGCGTATTTCAGGCTGAAGGAATATGCCTTAGCGGCTCAGCAGTTTGATGCGGTCACCTCCCTCTCCAAAGATGGCCTATTGCAGTCAAGGGCCTTCTTTAATAAGGGTGATGCCTTATTAGAATTGAAAGATTACCGTGGCAGTATTGATGCCTTTAAAGCGGCGTTGCGAAGGAACCCGGCTGATGAAGATGCGCGTTACAACCTGGCTTATGCCCAACAGCTGAATAACATTCCTATTGCCGTTTGCAAGGACACCACTTTGTTTTTGGATCAAAGTGGTTCCACTTCGATCGACGGAACAACCTTAGACAAAGGTTCTAGCGATGACAAGGCGATCGCTTCATTTCAATCTTCTAAGAACACCTTCTCTTGCGAGGATTTAGGCGAGAATTTGGTCAAAATGATCGCAACTGATAACGAAGGGAATCAGGGGTTCTGTTTATCACGTATCACAATCAAGGATACCATTTCTCCACGCGCCGTTTGCAGAACGGATACCATTCGACTTGACTCTACCGGCGTAGCGCATGTTGATGCCAAGAGACTTGATGGAGGCAGTACCGACAATTGCGCAATAGGAAAACATACGGCGCAACCAACTACGTTCACCGAACTTGGCAAGCATTGGGTAACACTCACTGTAGCGGATTCAAGTGGCAATTCCAATAGCTGTCGGGCGCAGGTCATTGTGGAGGAATACGACCCAGAAAAAGACAAGCAAGAGCAAAAGCAGGAGCAAAAAGAGAAAGAAGAACAGGAAAAAAAGAAAGAGGAAGAGCAGAAAAAACAAGAACAGGAGCAGCAAGACCAGGCCAATAACGAAGAAAAGCAGGAGCAGCAAGAGGGCGAGGAAGGAAAAGATGACGATCAGGAAAAACAACAAGACCCCTCTCAAGGTGACCCTAAGGATGAACAGGAGAACGGACAACAAGGTCAGGGAGGAAACGATAAAAAGGAAGAACCTGCTCCTGTGGGTATGAGCAAGGCTCAAGCGGAAAAACTACTCCAGTCGCTCGAACAAGACGAAAAGGGCGTGCAGAAGAAGGTGCAACGCGCTCATTTCAACAAGAAAAGCAGCGCGAAGAAAACCGATAAAGACTGGTGATGATCAGGATAAGCATATTCACTCTTCTAGCCCTGTTCTGGGTTAGTGCGTTACAGGCACAAACGCCAAGTATCACGGCAACGGTAGATAAAAACGTCATAGCAGCTGGAGAATCTCTTCAGCTTACGATCACCGTACGAAATGCGCGAGTGCGTATTCAGAATCCAGATATTGGGGGACTAGTAGCTGTTCAGGGGCCCTTTGAGAATTCTGGTTTCAGTTTTTCAAATGGCCAACAAGAGAGTCACATCAGCAAGACTTATGTGCTGAGAGCAGGAGCGGAAGGAACCTATACAATTGGAGAAGCCTCGATACAAGTAAGTGGCAAAGTGCTTAAAACCAAGCCTATTAAAATTCAGGTAGTAGCGGCAGATAAGGCTGCGGCGGCGGCAGCGAAACAAGCGAAACAGAATAGGGATTTGTTTACTTCAATATCCTTAAACAAGCGAAGCGCCTATGTTGGAGAACAGGTCACCGCTACCTACTACCTGTACAGTCGATTTGAAAGTGTGCGTCTTGTCGATTTGAAGTATCCTCAACTCAACGGATTCTGGAACGAGGATGTTCAAACGGGCAATACAGGTTGGGAGAAAAGCAACCAAACGATTAATGGTATTACGTACAAAGTAGCCGTCCTAAAAAAGCAAGTCTTGTTCCCTCAAAAAGCAGGCGAGCTAACCATCGAACCCCTAAAAATGGAATGTACGGTTAGCAGTGGCGGGTTCTTTAGCAGAAGTGCGAACAAGACCGTTAATAGCAACCGCGCGAAAATCACTGTCAAGCCGCTCCCCACTCCGGCACCACAAGATTTCAATGGTGCGGTCGGCGACCTCAACATGACTGTGTTGCTGGATCGCAATGAAGTACCAACTAACGAGGCCGTGAACTTGAAGATCACCTTTTCAGGAAGATGCAATCTAAAACTGCTGCCAACGCCTGAACTGGATATGCCTCCTGACTTCGAGGTTTATGATGCAGAGATTAAGGATCGGATCCGGGTGAGCGGTTCTGGCATGAGTGGAACACGCAGTATCAATTACTTGATCATACCACGTGCCCCTGGTGAATTTGATTTAGATGAGCTTAGCGTGAGCTACTACGACATAGCCGCAAAAAGCTATAAAACCCTCTCCTCGAAAGACCTCAAACTGGAGGTCAGTAAAGGTTCTGAAGGTAACTCGGGCATCACACAGAGATCCGAAAAGCAAGATGTTGAAGAACTAGATGCGGATATTCGATACATCCGCACAGGAGATGTTGCCTTACAGCGTAAGGATGATTTTCTGTTTGGTTCCCTCCCTTACATGGCTGGTATGGCCACTCCTCTAATGGCCTTCCTCCTACTCTTCGGTCTAAAACGAAGAAAGGAGCAACGAGACGATGATGTTGCAGGAACAAGAAATCGAAAAGCGAGCCGTGTTGCCAAAAAGCATTTAGCCAAGGCAGAGGCCGCCTTGAGTGCTGCGGATGCCAACACTTTTTACGAAGCATTGCACAAAGCATTACTGGGTTACCTCGCTGACAAGTTCAACCTGAGTACGGCTCAGTTGAATTCGAACATGATAAGTGAACGGTCTGCTCAGCATGGTGTTACGGCGGAAAAATCGGAACAACTCAATGCGCTTTTAACCAAGCTCCAAATGGCGCGCTATGCTCCCATCGACAATACTCCCAACCGCACATTGTTGGAGCAGGCAGCAGGTATCATCGAACACTACGAAAGCACATTGAGATGAAGGCGATCTTTATTGCATTACTCTTAATTCCGATCATTACCAATGCGGCTTTTGACGATGCCGTGAATGCGTATGACCAAGGGGATTACCAAACAGCTTTGGAATTGTACTCAGCGGTATATGGAGATAGCACATCTGCAGGGCTACTCTATAATATTGGGAACTGTTACTTTAAGTTGAACCAATTGGGTAATGCCATCCTTTTCTATGAACGGGCCATTCAACTGGCGCCCGCAGATGAGGACATCCAGAACAACCTCAACTACGCCAATCAGCAGATCGTTGATCGCATTGCAGAATTGCCCTCTTTGGAAATTGGTAATTATTGGGAGCGGCTAAAGGCAGGTTCTGATGTTGATCAATGGGCACGGGTGTCTTTATTCACGTGGTTGTTCCTCTTCCTTCTTTTAGCGGGTTCCTTATTTGTCAAGGGTAACCTGCGCAAGATCCTAGTAGGATTATCAGCCATCTTATTGATTACCGCGCTACTAGCGATTTACATGGCATATGCACAAAAGACCACCGTTTTATACGGTAAAGAGGCCATTATTATGAAAGGCCGTGTTGAAGTCAAGAGTGCGCCAGGAAGCGGAGGCAGTAAACTTTTCATTCTCCATGAAGGAACCAAGGTGGGTGTGCTACGAGACGAACGTGATTGGACCGAGGTTAAATTGACCAATGGCAATGTAGGCTGGGTGCAGCGTGAAGGTATTGAGGTGATCTGAAGGGATTCCGTTCATTTCTTGAATTGCGGGCACCCACATACCTGCCCATGTCGTTCATGGACTGATCACTCTTCCTCTCTCCGGCAAACGCAGAGGCAAAATTACCTCTCTGTTCTTTCCTCAGTTCCGCGCTTATCCGCATCTTTGCGGCTGAAATGTTCCGTAGCTCAGCTGGTCAAGCCGAAGGCAAATGAAAGTCTCCTGCTCTAGCCAGCTCAACTAGGGAATATTTGACATTTTGGTTCCGTAGCTCAGCTGGATAGAGCATCTGCCTTCTAAGCAGA
>CAZPEQ010000284.1:0-3943 GCA_964585605.1 uncultured Weeksellaceae bacterium
AAGCTTATTGGCCAGTGGAACGTGGCCGCTGATTCGCCAACGCCCATTTGATGTCGTTGCCAATCCAGATGATACGCCTAAGGCGATCTTTATTTCAGGATTCAACTCCGCACCGCTTGCGCCCGATGCAGATTTCGTTGTTCGCAATCAAGGGGCTGAGCTACAGGCTGGTATTGATGCCTTGGCGAAACTTACAACAGGCAAGGTGCACCTCGGCTTGAGTGATGATACCAGCGCCAAAGAATTGACCAGCCTACAAGGTGTTCAGCAAACACGTTACAAAGGCCCCCATCCAGCGGGTAATGTAGGCGTGCAGATCCACAGTACGGATCCGATCAACAAAGGAGAAGTGGTGTGGGTCGTTGGCCTGCAAGACCTGATTATTATAGGGCGTTTGTTTCTTACTGGTAAGTACGACGCACGTAGAATGGTGGCGTTGACCGGATCAGGAATGGGCCATGCGCGTTATACCGAGGTTATCTTGGGTTGTGCCATGAAGAATTTACTGAATGATGCAACGGTGGATGGCAACCGCGTTGTTAGTGGGAATGTCCTTACTGGCACGCGCAATGATATTGAAGGCTACTTGGGTTACTATGATGAGCAAATCACGGTTGTGCCGGAAGGCGATGAATTGAAGTTTTTCTTAACCGAAGGTTGGCTTAGTCCTGGGTTTAACCGGATGAGTGCAAGTCGCTCTTACCCAAGCTTCCTGATGCCAGGTAAGAACTATGATTTGGATACGAACCAAAATGGGGAGGCACGGGCGTTCGTAATGACAGGCCAGTACGAGAAAGTCTTCCCGTTCGATATCTATCCCGTTCAGTTGCTGAAAAGCATCCTATTCAATGATATTGAGTTAATGGAGAACTTGGGTGCATATGAAGTGGCACCGGAAGATTTTGCCCTTTGCGAATTCGTATGTACGAGTAAAATAGACTCGCAACGTATTGTGCGTGAAGGCCTTGATATGTTAAAGAAAGAGACTACTTGATCAGACCTTAAAGGATGAATGGACTGAAAAAAATGATCCATAACCTGCGTCCGAATTTTCAGGAGGGAGGTAAGTTGGAGAAATTCTATTTCGTGTACGAGGGGCTTGAGACGTTTTTGTTCACCCCTGATCATGCTACGCAGAACGGTGCACATATCCGCGATGCGATTGATCTAAAACGAACCATGTTCATGGTGATCATGGCGTTGGTTCCTTGCATGCTCTTTGGGATGTGGAATGTGGGGCATCAGCATTATTTGATGTTGGGCGAGTTCACCGACCCGGCGTCAGGGCTGTGGGAAAAATTCTGGTACGGCTTGATCGCCGTACTCCCTGTTATCGTGGTCAGCTATGCGGTTGGCTTAGGCATTGAATTCGTGTTCAGTACCATCAATAAACACTCCATCCAGGAAGGATTCTTGGTCAGTGGATTGTTGATTCCTTTGTGTATGCCAATTGGAACGCCGCTTTGGATGGTGGCTGTGGGTACGGCTTTCGCCGTGGTTATCGGTAAGGAGGTTTTCGGAGGCACGGGTATGAACATCTTGAACGTCGCATTAACCTGTCGCGCGTTTCTGTTCTTCGCTTATCCAACCATGATGTCAGGTGATAAAGTTTGGGTGGCTGAACAAGGTTTGACAGGAACTGTAGATGGTTTCTCAGGTGCAACCTCGTTGGGTATAGCCGCTAGTGGCGATGTAACGAACGTAACCAGTATCATGGATTCCTTAATCGGTATTGAGATCGGCAGTATTGGTGAAACTAGTGCAATTGCCTGCTTGATCGGCGCGGTTATGTTGATCGCAACAGGTATTGGTAGCTGGCGCGTTATGCTAAGTGTACTTATCGGTGGTGCAACCATGGCTGCTATTTTCAACTTCTTTGGAGGAGATTCTAACGCATACATGGGTTTACCCGTAGTGCACCAGTTAGTGCTTGGTGGCTTCATGTTCGGTATGGTCTTCATGGCTACTGATCCTGTAACAGCGGCTCAGACCAACACCGGAAAATGGATCTATGGGTTCTTCATAGGTCTTTTTGCGATCATGATCCGGGTATTTAACCCGGCTTATCCTGAAGGTATGATGCTGGCGATCCTATTCATGAATGTAATGGCTCCGTTGATCGACCATTATGTGATCCAAGCGAATGTTAAACGAAGAATGAAGCGTATGCCAGCAATGGCAGGCTGAAAATTGAACCAGATTCAAAATGGCATTTGATAAGAACAGTAACGGTTTCACTTTCGGTTTCGCAACAGTACTCGTTGTGTTGGTCGGTGTGTTGCTTGCTTTCTCGTTCTTGCAGCTCAAACCTGCAAAGGATGAGAATGTAAAGAATGAGAAAATGCAGAACATCCTCGCATCTATGAACGTGGATGTAGTGCGTGATGAGGCTCCAGCCTTATACCAGCAATCGCTGAGAGAGTCTTTGATTCTTTCGCCCGACGGCAAGGTGAAGCAAGGAGATGCAATGGCCTTTGATGTTGACCTGCTCAAAGAGTATAAAGCCTGTAAGGCAGGTGTGTTGGACGAAAGCGAAGTGAATTATCCTTTGTTCGTATGTGAATCTGAAGGCCAAGAACTTTATGTTATTCCGCTAATGGGTACAGGACTTTGGGGACCGATCTGGGGGTATGTTTCGGTGAAGAAAGATGGAAAAACGATTTATGGTTCCACTTTCGACCACAAAGGAGAAACGCCTGGTTTGGGCGCGGAGATCACCATGGATTTCTTTGAGGATCAATTCCCTGAAAGAACATTGGTCGCGGCGGATGGTTCTTATACAGGTATCTCTGTTGTAAAAGCAGGGAAAGGAGATGGCCGTGCAGATGCGGTTGATGGTATTACAGGAGGAACCATTACCAGTGATGGTGTAGATGAGATGTTAAAGCGTACGCTTAAGGTGTACGATATGTATTTCAAGAGTCTTTAATCTGAGCTAAAGAAAAATGAGCACAGAAGTAGCAGAAACAGGAATGGAGGTCGCCGAGAAGGAACCTTTATTCAGCGCGAAGAATAAAAAGCTGATCACTGATCCGCTCAATATCGATAACCCGATAACCACGCAGGTACTGGGTATATGTTCGGCATTGGCGATAACCGTGAAGATTGAGAATGCGCTGGTCATGTCTATTGCCGTGTTGGTCGTTATGATCGCTGGTAGTGGGGTAATATCGCTGATCCGCAACATGATACCGAGTCGTATCCGTATCATCGTTCAATTGGTGGTACTGGCTGCCTTAGTGCAGATCGTGGATATGGTGCTTAACGCTTACCTGTATGATGTGGCGAAGCAAGTAGGTGTATATGTGGGACTGATCATTACGAACTGTATCATAATGGGACGTTTTGAAGCCTTCGCCATGGGTAACAAGCCGGGGCCTTCCATCATTGATGCCATAGGTAATGCAATGGGGTATGCTTGGATACTGATTGCGGTTGCATTTGTCCGCGAGTTGTTCGGTTCAGGATCATTGATGGGTTATCCTGTCTTGGGTAGTGCGGTAGATGGAACGGGGCTTTATGCTTACGGATACATGAACAACAACATGATGATCTTACCTCCGATGGCACTTGTTGCGGTGGGTATCATCATCTGGATCCAGCGTTCTAAGAATAAGTCACTTTTGGAAGAAGCTTGAGACAGTTAATGGTGAACGGTTAACAGGATGAGCGATAGCAACAAAATACAGGGTTTCAAAGATCTTGCGTGTTGGAAGGCTGGCCGAGAAGTGCGGAAATTCGTCTCTCAGTTGGTGCGCACTTTTCCTAGTGATGAGAAATTCGCATTAGTCACACAGATGCGTAACGCGAGTCGCTCTATAACACACAACATAGCGGAAGGGTATGGTCGATACGGGTTTAAGGACAACGCGAAATTTTGCCGGATATCGCGTGGGTCAACCTATGAAGTTCTTGACCAAATAATCACGGCATTTGATGAAGG
>CAZPEQ010000285.1:0-3918 GCA_964585605.1 uncultured Weeksellaceae bacterium
AACAGATAAGAAGGTACGCGGCCTCTTCTTCGGAAGGGGCCGCCCTTTTTTATAGCCGATACCGCAGTACAGCACCTAAATGATTCTTACCGACAGTAGGAATGAAGGAGAAAGCTGATTCCGCTTGTGTGTGATGAAAGTGCGGAACAAAGTAACCCACGGCCGCGCCTACAGCTACGCCAGCTACCACATCGCTGAGAAAATGCTTGCCGCCTCGCATTCGTGTCCAGCCAACAACTGCGCTTGGGGCGAAAGCAGCCCCGTAAAGCCACCATCTTTTTTTCCCCAACTCTGGGTGTAGATCATCCAGCACCTTGGCCATGAAAAAAAGGCCCACAGCAGCGTTGGAGGCATGACCGCTGAAGAATGAGAAATGATTTCTGTTATCTGAGCGCTGAGCAAAAGTAGCGTTGGTCAAATAAGCGATGGGGCGAGTTCTGTCGAACCACACAGAACTATTCGTCTGCAACGCTCCAGTAAGCCCAGCGGCCTCAAAATACATGAGTATTACGGGGAACCACTGCCTGCGAACGCGCCTATCAATAAGAAGTGAGAGGGGAGCAAGTGCTGCTACGTTCAAAACGGCATCTGAAAGATCAAGAAACTCGCGTTCACGGGTTGGATCCACAGTTCTGTACGATCGATCGAACCACGGAATGCGGTCGGGATCAAGCGCATTAAGTTCTTGTAACGTGAAGCGGGGCACATCATCTTGTCTATTCAGCCCAACGGTACTCCCATACAAACCGCCAATAGTTAATGGAATATCTGCCCAGAGATTCAGTTTATACACCACCTCATCTGTTCGCTGGGCCTGAAGTGTAGCTGGGAACAAGGCCAACGTCACCAGTAATACGAACGTGTTTTTACTCATGTGCTAAACAGTTGCTATGACCTTTAACTCAATCGCTATTGGCGTCGGCAGGCAATTGATCTCTACCGTTGTGCGGCAAGGTTGGTTGTCCTTAAAATATGATGCGTACAAGCGATTGTACGTCTTAAAGTCGTCCTTCATATTGGTAAGAAAGACAGTAACGTCCACAATGTCATCCCAGCTGCTTCCTGCATCTTCTAAAATGTAACGGATGTTTTTGAAAACCGCATGACACTGCGCTTCTATATCATAACGAAGAATGGCGCCATTTGCATCTAACTCCACGCCGGGAATTGCCTTTGTTCCACGTTCACGAGGCCCTACGCCGCTCAAAAAAAGCAAATTACCCACCTTTCTCGCGTGTGGATATAGGCCAACGGGTTCGGGTGCCCGTGAGGAATCAGATCTATCAATGCTCATTATACAAAGGTGCTTAATTGATAGCAGTCCGCAAACAAGGCCTGCATTTATGCTGATTGAAACTGTTTAATACCAGTAACTTAAGATTGTGCAGAGCGTAAAATGAACCAGCCGATCGGTGTTCCCGAAAGGAAGGTCGAGGCGGTTTGATCAGGAAATCTGGAACTGGGGCGAGTAGAGCGCAAAAACGTTAAGATCGGAGTGCCTTCTCTGCAAATGCTTCAATTCCAGCAATTTGGTCTTATTTTTGGTAAGCATAAAGAAAAACAAATGAAAAAAGTATTCACATTGCTGGCATTGGTCACATTCGCGTTTGGAGCTTCTGCTCAAACCACTAGTACGGAAGAAGCGCCAGCCCCGAAAACAGAGCAGGTGGAGAAAGAAGCACCAGCTGCTAAGAAAAGTTGTCATGGAACAAAGTCAGCGAAAGCCTGTGCTGGACACAAGGCCAAAGCAGAGGCCAGTGCTGATAAGTCAGGCAAGCCTACCGCCGGTAAGGCAAATGGCAAAGGGTGCTGTGCTGGAAGTGCTAAGGCAGGAAAGTCTTGTGCAGGAAAGGCTAAGGCCAGCGCCAGTGCGAAGGAGTTGAAAGCACATGTATGTACAACTGCTTGTACCGCTGAAATGTGTGCGAAAATTTGTGGTGAAGTAGGCCATGAGTGTTCTGCAGCGTGTGATAAGGCCAAAGTCCTCTAGTTAAACCAACTGCTTGAGTGTTCGCGTGATCTGGGAGGTATAACTACCTCCAAATAACAGCGCATGAACCAGTAAAGGATAGAGGTTGTGGATCGCGACCCGCTCTTGCCAACCGGTTTCCAAAGGATTTTGGTGGTTGTAGGCTTCGTAGAAAGTCGCATCAAACCCACCGAATAACAGGCTCATGGCGATATCCATTTCACGATGACCAAAGTAGACCGCAGGATCGATCAAATAGGGCTTGGCATCGGGCCCGCATAGTTGATTATTGGTCCAAAGGTCTCCGTGAAGAAGTGCGGGCTGTTCGGTTGGAATAAGTCCGTCTAATCTGTTGTACAACCTCTCTAGCCGGAATGCATCTCCGTTAGCAAGTCGTTTGGTGTCACGGGCTTGCTTCGCCAAGGGCTCCAAACGTGCAGAGACGAAGAAAGACACCCAATCGTCACATACTGCATTGCGTTGCGCCAAGGTGCCAATGAAATTGTCATGATCAAGGCCGAATTGCGCAGCCGTAGTTCCATGCAAGGAGGAAAGTGCAGTACCCAGCTCCCTCCAGAAGTTATCCGTTCTCTGGGTTTCCGCAACGTATTCGAGTATCAAGTAAGAATGCTCATCGGTCTCACCATGGGTGATCAGTTTGGGGATTGCAATACACCCAGTATCCCTCAAAAGTTGAAGTCCAGCTACTTCTGTTTCGAATAAGGCAGAATACCTCCCAACAGAGTTTGTCTTGAGGACAAAATCACCTTGAGAGGTTTTCAGTTGGAAAGCTTCATTAATATTACCACCGCTAACAGGAATTTGGTCGATAACGGCAGTTGTACTGCCAGTAGCAGAACTCAGGATCACATCCAGATCTTCGATCATTACGTACAAAGAAAAGCAGCGTGAATTAGGTGTGAATACTTATTTTTATGCCCATTGGGGGATTAGCTCAGCTGGCTAGAGCGTTTGCATGGCATGCAAGAGGTCATCGGTTCGACTCCGATATTCTCCACCAAAGCCCGGTCAGTGCATGACCGGGCTTTTTTGATCGGTGGCATGTTGGGCCTACATAGTACACAGCGCGAAACGTGATCGTTACTACGTGGGTCAATCGGAAGACCCGTTCGGTCGTTTAGAACGAGATCATAGTGGAGGCCGCAGTGTTTCAAGAAAGGCGGGAGTTCTTTGAGTGTCCCGCCATGCGTCGGGGCCACGTATTCAAATCCAGTATTCTCGAAAGGGCGCCTAACTTGAATCTCCTTAATTACGTGTAATGCATGAGTAAGCGTTTATCTTATACCATAGATCAAGGGTGTGAGACCCGAGACAGGATAACTCACATGCGTTAACGGATCGTTCACTAAAAATAAATGGCTGTTCACGTGGGAATAACCGGTTATTCGAGGCAGAACATGGATATTTACCTATGAAACGTTTGGTTCTACTTATTCTGGTCTGGTGCTGCGGAGGGCTTGCTTTTGGAGCATCGTATCAGGCTATAGTTGATAGCCTTGAGCAAGTGCTGGCACAAACGGAAGACCCAGATAGGAGGCTATCTCTCATATCGGCCATGTTGGAGAACACCTTGTTTCAAGATGTGGATGTTGCGGAACAATATGTTGTGCGCTTCAGTGAAGAGGCAGAATTATTTGGCCTAGCGGAGGAGATTGCACGCAGTCACAACTTTCGCGGCATGCTTGCGTACGTGCGCGGGCAGAAAACAGAGGCGATCAGCTCCTACGTTCGAGCAATTGAAAGTTACCAGCAGTTGAACGATGTCTTTATGGTGGGAATGATGTGCAACAACATTGGCTCATTGTATGAGACCACCGATACCGAAAAGGCAATTGAGTACCTGATCAAAGCACGAACGGCATTCCAGTCAATTGATACACTGGTCTGGGTGGCCAATGTGAACTACAATATCGCCAATCAAGAAGTGC
>CAZPEQ010000286.1:0-3842 GCA_964585605.1 uncultured Weeksellaceae bacterium
GAACTAAATGGAACACTGAAATAACGCGTGCCCCAGACACTGGTAGGTAAATTTTGCTGGACAATGTGATCACACGCCGGACAGCCGATCGGAACCTGCGCGCACACTGAACCCGAAAAAACCGCGAAGGGTCTACACGCACCACTTGCTTGCGTCCCTACAATGGTTGTTCCCGTGAACTGGTCGAGTGCATCTTGTGCGATCACTTGATAGGTTTCTGCAGAATCCAGCATAATGGTCCACGGAACACCAGCAATGTTACCTCCCACGGTATTAGCCGTTGAATTGATCTCGATGACCGTATTATCCTGCGTAGCAACGATCAAAAACTCTGAAGCTAAATTCGAAAAGCCAAGTGTACCCGAATAAGCATGCACCATATAATCGGTCCCTAAAGACTGAACAGGCAATACCGTAGAACCATCACCCGTGAATTGATCGAGGTTGATCGCATATACCGCAACCGTATCTGCACTTTGCACGAGCACAGATAGATTCTCGATCACCTCGCTCCCTTGATGCATGGCCGTACCCGGCACAGTTACCGTTGTGGTGACATTCGGAACTACCGTGAACGGTTGGCTCCAACCCGTGAGTGGCATGGATACCACACCGGTAGTTGGTGTATTGCCCGTAATGAAAACATCCAACTGCGCCGTCCCAAAACTGGAAGAATTAGCCATGTAGCCCAGCCAAAATTCCGTTCCCATGGTTGGCACAACTCCTTGGGAGAAGGTATCTGCGCCCACGTTCAGCAACCCGAATAAGAGCAACATACGCAAAGCGAGTATTCGTTTAAGCGGAAAGACAAGTTTCATCTCCTGTATGGACAAGGATTCTTCGTAACATTCAAATTTAACCGCTCACTAACGAAAGTAGCCGCTGTTCTCCACCTGATTATGTGTTACGGAAGTTTTGAGGGAATCACGCACCCTTCCACGCATGGCAGGCCTCATTGGGTCAAGGCTATTCTCGATTCACCTAGCCTAGCTCTCTCTTTGGCACTGAGTTCAGGATAACTCAAGTTTAAAGATTCCATTTTTTCTCTGACCAGCCTTCCAACAATGGCACGTGTTTCCCATTGTTCATCTGCTGGTACGATAAACCAGGGCGCTGCCGCGGATGAAGTTGCCCCTATTGCTTCTTCGTAAACACGCATATACGAATCCCAATAACCTCTTTCTTTAATGTCATTAGCACTGAATTTCCAATTCTTTGATGGGTCGTCAATGCGTTCGAGAAATCGCTCTTTCTGCTGCTCCAGGCTCATATGTAAAAAGAACTTCATGATAACGGTGCCTTGCTGGGCCGCATGTGCTTCAAAGTCGCGAATACTGCGGTATCGACCTTCCCAGAAATCATCATTTACATCACTCGGAGATCCAATGCCAGGAATGCGTTGACCCGCCAGGTATTCCGGGTGAACCTTGACCACGAGCACTTCTTCATAATGGCTGCGATTGTGGATCCCGATCATTCCTCTTGCTGGCATACGAATGACATGACGCCATAGAAAGTCATGTGCTAGCTCATTGCTTGTTGGTGCTTTGAAACTATGCACACTACAACCCTGCGGATTAACCCCGCTCATAACATGTCTTATACATGAATCTTTCCCCGCTGCGTCCATAGCTTGAAATACCAGCAATAAGGAATGGCTGTTAGCCGCGTAAAGTTTTCGTTGTAATTCGGTGATAATCTCCCGATCTTCGGCTAAACAGGTCTTTAACTCCTTCTTGCTCCATTCACTGGGGTGATTTGTCCTGAAGTTGGCCAAGGAGATCTGCCGTCGTTCACACACAGCGATCGACGGGTCATTCAACAATGCTTTCATCACTTCTTTATTGTGGGGCTCAAGGTAAAACGAATGGCCTCCAGCAATTGCATTCAATTTGACCTTCTTGGGTACAGTGCGTTTCTCTAGTGAGCATCAACTCAGGTAGCGCAATTAGAGTCGATTCACTCTCAGCCTATTGTTATGTCAGAGCGTTCCTCTGCTCTCCTGCTCGCGTTCGATCGCTTCGAACAAGGCCTTGAAGTTCCCTTTTCCAAAGCTCTTCGCTCCTTTGCGCTGGATGATCTCAAAGAACATAGTTGGTCGATCAACCACGGGTTTCGTAAATAGCTGCAAGAGGTAACCATCCTCATCCCGATCCACCAAAATGCCTCGTTCTTTCAGCGGTTCAATATCCTCGTCGATCTCCCCGACACGATCCAGGAGGTCATCGTAATAGGTTGTTGGTACATACAGGAACTCAACCCCTCGATCCTTCAATTGGGTGACGGTATCAATAATATCGTCCGTTGCGATCGCAATATGTTGCACTCCCGCGCCTTTATAGAAATCGATGTACTCTTCGATCTGGCTTTTCTTCTTTCCTTCGGCAGGTTCATTGATCGGGAATTTGATACGCCCGTTCCCGTTACTCATAACCTTACTCATGAGCGCCGTATAGTCGGTACTAATGTCCTTGTCATCAAAAGAGATCAGTTGCGCGAATCCCATGACACGTGCATAGAAATCGACCCAGGTATTCATTTCACCCCAGCCTACGTTGCCCACCATATGGTCAATGAACTTCAAGCCAACAGGTTCTGGATTGTAATGGCTCTCCCACTTCTTATAGCCTGGCAAGAAGTCTCCTTTATACTGCTCACGTTCAACAAAAATGTGAACGGTTTCACCATAGGTATGAATGCCTGAGCGAACAACATGTCCATGTTCATCTTCTTCGCGTGTTGGTTCCATGAAGCTCTTGGCTCCTCGCTTTGTGGTTTCTTCCCACGCCTTAGTTGCATCGGGCACCCATAGTGCAATGACCTTTACACCATCGCCATGCTTGTTGATGTGTTCATTGATGGGCCCATCAGGGGTAAGCGGCGTGGTTAATACCAAGCGGATCTTATCCTGTTTCAGCACGTAACTCGTGCGATCGGTCATGCCGGTTTCCAAGCCTGCAAAAGCATGGCTTTGAAAACCAAATGCTGTCTTGTAGAAGTGCGCACTTTGCTTTGCATTGCCTACATACAATTCAACATAATCCGTTCCAAGTAAAGGAAGGAAGTCTTCGGCTTCCGGTATCACCTTATCAAGTCCTGTTATCGGTTCTTTTAGTTCTGTGCTCATGACTTTTTAATTAGATGATGAGATAAGTAGAAAATGAGATGATCATCTCCTAATGAACTTACTACGCCATCATATTTTTGTTCGTACGTGAGATGATTTTGTTCAACACTTTGATAATGGGTATGAGTGTATCCAATTTTTCACTGGCGGTTGGCACCTCTTTTCTCATGCAAAGAAGTAGCCAAAATTCCGTTTCATCTGCTTCTTTCAAAGCAATCTTCATTTTATGGATGAAGTCTTTCTTGCTTTCCGCATTCTGCGCCTCACGGACCAACGCTCCAATGGCCGTTCCCGACCGTAACACTTGCCGCGATACATCATACTGCTTCTGCTCTTGTAACACCTTTGAGAAATCCCAAATCCCACTGGCGAACTCAAAGGTCAAGTTAACGATCAAATTGTCCTTGTACCGCGGATTATATGATGCAGGAGCATCCTCAACGATCGAACTTCCCTGCTCTATTTTATCCTGAATCACATCACGCTGAAATTCTCTGAGTTCAATCAAATCATTAAGCTCCGCTGCCGTTTGGTTGACATCACCCTCATTATCTAATTCACTGATCATCTAATTATCTATTCACACCAAGAATTCCAATACTTCCCATCGTCGATCTTCAGGGCTTCTTCCGTTACCATCAACGGTTTGAATGTGTCCACCATTACCGCTAACTCGTCTGCTACTTTCTGCCCGATAGAACGCTCCATCGCGCCG
>CAZPEQ010000287.1:0-3829 GCA_964585605.1 uncultured Weeksellaceae bacterium
TAGTATGCCCGGTGAACGATTCTGTTAGCTTGAGCAATGACTCTGACTGCCCTATATAAGCCGCCTCATAGAGGTAATTCATTTCGATGACCTCCTCGAAATCGGCCAAAGCAACTTCGTAGTTACGCATGGCAAAACTGGCCTGTCCGTGGTAGAAGTAGGTGTCAGTTGTTTTCTTGGCCTTTAATCCTAATTCAGCTGCAGCCAGCGCCTCTTCTATGTTTCCTTGCGTTAGGCTGGCCAGTACTTTAACCCGCAATACCTGTAAGTTCTTTTTGTCCTGTGTAAGCGCTAGGTCGCACATTTCTTGTGCGTCATTCAAGTAGCCATGGTCTAGGTAACTCTGTGCAGCTTGCGCACAGTATTCGCTCTTATCTGGACGCAGTTCAGCAGCGGTGCGCCTATCGGCCAAACCTCCTAGAACATCCTTGGTCAGTTCCTTAACCTCACCCCGAGCAGCATAGGCTTGGGCATAATCAGGCGATACCTTGATCGCGAGGTCATATTGTTCTAGGGCTTCTTGAAACTTACCGTCCTTCTGAAAGGAAGCACCCTTCTTAAAAAAAGATTTCCCCTCTTGTGCAACGAGGTTCGCCGCCAAGCAAATTGTAAGTAACACCAAAAAGCCGCGTAGTGGTCTTATTGATACCATGATGATGTACGCGTGTTCCGGCACTAATATCGTAGATCCTGCGGGATTATGGGTAGAGTCCAGCGAATTCGATCAGAATGGGACGGAGTAATGGAGGATG
Organism: uncultured Weeksellaceae bacterium; assembly: GCA_964585605.1. Classification (GTDB taxonomy): domain Bacteria; phylum Bacteroidota; class Bacteroidia; order Flavobacteriales_F; family PHOS-HE28; genus CAZPEQ01. The sequence continues at coordinate 753 of CAZPEQ010000287.1, forward strand.
GGAGAATGGATGTAAAGGAGTGAAGACGCTCCGAATTAAATCTCAAGCACCAAATTCCAAATGGAGGCCCACCTCGTCTTCAAATCACGGCACTTGGAGTTTGTTATTTGGAATTTGGTGTTTGGTATTTAAAAACGCTTACTGCTTGATGAACTTCATCACTTTGCTCTGATCACCGTTGGTCATTTTAACGAAGTAAACACCAGCGCTGAAGTCAGCTAATGAGATTTCTTGGCGGGAAGCAGCGCCGTTATTCACCAGCAGAATTTCTTTCCCGATACTATTAGTGAGCGTTATGCTGGTCACTCGCTCTTCTCCCAATTCAATGATCAACTGCTCATTGGCGGGGTTCGGGTATAGGCTGACAGTGTTTCCAAAGGCGTTCTCCGGCACAGATACGGAGGTATTTGAATACACACGAACGTGCCCCGCATCAACACCATTTCCATCGTTCTGAGGAGCTCCTACGGCTAAGACCGAACCATTCATGCCTAAACTTACTGGTCTTCCAGACAAGTCAGCAGTAGCTTCTCCGTCCACGTCTTGCCCTTTTTGGGTCCAATCGACCCCATCGAACGCATAGACCCGCGCATGCCCTGCATTGGAGCCGTTCCCATCATTCCCTGGTGCCCCGATCGCTACTGTTAAACCATCTGAGCTTAGACTTACGGCCCTTCCAGAAGCATCCTCCGTCGTTTCCCCAATTATATCCTGACCTCGTTGGATCCAATTGATGCCATTAAACGTGTAAACGCGTACATGACCAGCGTCTGTGCCATTACCATCATGAAGAGGTGCACCAATAGCTACCGTTGAGCCATCTGAACTCAGGCTTACGGAGAAACCTGATCGATCCATAGCAGCTTCTCCATCAATGTCTTGACCTTGTTGTACCCAATCAGCTCCGTCGAATGTATACATACGAACATGGCCTGCGGAAACACTGTTATCAGGAGCTCCGATGGCCAGTGTCGAGCCGTCTGCACTCAGACTTACTGAACTACCCGATCGATCTCCAGTAGCCTCTCCATCGATATCCTGACCTTGCTGGACCCAATTGGTACCATTGAAAGTATAAACACGCACATGACCTGCATCTGCACCATTACCATCATTGCTGCGTGCTCCAATGGCCAGTATCGAACCATCAGCATTAAGACTTACAGAACCTCCAGATAAGTCTCCAGTAGCTTCCCCATTGATATCCTGACCCTGTTGGGCCCAACTTATACCATCGAATACGTATATCCGAACATGGCCTGTGAGTCCAGAATTGCCGGGAGCTCCGATGGCCAGTGTCGAGCCGTCTGCACTCAGGCTTACTGAATTACCCGATAGATCTCCAGTGGCTTCTCCATCGATATCCTGACCTTGTTGGATCCAACTTGTACCATTGAACATATATACACGCACATGTCCTACACCAGCAGCATTGAAAGCCGCCCCGATAGCTACAGTAAAGCCATCGCAACTCAAACTTATTGAACTACCAGATAGGTCTCCCGCAGCTTCTCCATCGATATCCTGACCTTGTTGGACCCACTGGGCATTTATCATTACCGGCGATACACATAAAAATGCCTGCATTAAGGCTCTTACAAGTGCCTTATGTTGAAAACAATCAATGCTCAAACTAGCGTATCTGTTCCGCATAATATTCAGGTCTGTTTACTATCATAAATAAATAAAATAACTCTCCACTACTTCACTAAAATGCCTCGACGTAGCCAGATCGCTAAGAAAACTTATCGATTACAGCTTGCGAAACCCCTGTATTAGAGAATCCTCCATCGTGGAAGAGATTCTGCATGGTAACGTACTTAGTCAGGTCAGAGAACAAGGAAATGCAGTAATCTGCACAGGCTAAAGCATCTGCGTTACCCAAGGGACTCATATTCTCAGCGTAGTCAATGAAGGCGTCAAAGCCCTTCACCCCACTTCCTGCAGTTGTTCGTGTTGGGGATTGGCTGATGGTATTCACACGTACTTTTTTCTGAACGCCTAAATGGTAACCAAAACTGCGTGCAATGCTTTCCAATAGAGACTTGGCATCAGCCATATCTCCGTAATCGGGGAAGGTGCGTTGGGCTGCGATATAGGTGAGCGCTAGTACAGAAGCCCATTCATTCAACGCATCTTTTTCCGCAGCTACTTGCATAACGCGGTGAAAGGAAATACCAGAAACATCTAAGGTCTTGTGGTACCAATCATGGTTCAAACCAGTGTAGTGTTTGCCTTTGCGCACATTAGGGCTCATGCCGATGGAGTGCAACACGAAATCGATCTTGCCGCCGAGTACTTCCTGGCTTTTGTCAAACAGGTTAGCCAAGTCTTCATTGGAGGTCGCATCAGCTGAAATAACCTCTGAACCACAAGCCTCGGCCAATTTGTTCAGTTCTCCCATACGCATGGCGATGGGCGCATTGGTCAAAACGAATTTTGCTCCTTCCTCTTTTGCACGTTCTGCGACTTTCCATGCAATGGACTGGTCATTCAATGCACCGAAAATGATCCCCCGCTTTCCCTCTAGTAATCCGTTAGCCATTTCTCTTGGTTTTGACAGGGCGAAATTACCCCAATACTTCGGTTTTCAATTATTCGCAATGAGTTCTCGCGCATTCTCTAACGCCGCTGGCGAAGTACTGCTGCCGCTTAGCATTTCGGCCACGGCCTGCACACGTTCCTCTGGATCTAATTCCCTAACCACACTGGCGGTTCCTTGCGCTGTTGGCTGCTTCACGACGTATAGGTGATGATCCGCTTTGCTGGCTACCTGCGGTAAGTGCGAAATGGCAATGACCTGGGTCGTGTTTGACATCTGCTTGATTATCATACCTACTCGATCGGCTACTTCGCCCGAAACACCTGTATCCACTTCGTCAAAAATGATACTGCCCACTTGCATGGCCGAAGCGGTGGATGAGATCATAGCCAGCATAACCCGACTTAGTTCTCCTCCACTGGCGATCTTTCTTAAAGCCCCTAAGGGTCTATCCGGATCCGCTGCAAAGAGCGCGGTAACACCATCCTGCCCTTGCTCGTTAGGACTTTGCTCCCTTAATTCTAGGCGGAATCGT
>CAZPEQ010000288.1:0-3827 GCA_964585605.1 uncultured Weeksellaceae bacterium
TTGAAGAACAACTTAAGAACGACTGATACAGAGCTACTTGATTGTTGATTTTAATTCAATGGCCCAATGGGTCAGGGTTTACACATGCTTTTCAAGCATTGAGTAAGGTTCGTGGTATTCGCAAGATCGCGGCAATGCTTGAAAAAAGCACTTGATCCATCGTTTCAGCCCTGTTCGTATTGTGTTCGCTTGCTGCTGCAATTTGAGCACTTTGCGGTTCATTCCTGATCTATAAGGCCCAGGTTCTTGAAATATCCTTCCAAAAGCAGTTACTTTGCGGCCCCCTAAAGCATAACGGCTAACTATTGGGGACGAAAAAACAACAATAAAATGGGCGTTTTAGGAGTAATTCTCATCATTATCTGTGTCCTACTTGGATTGATCGTTTTGGCACAAAACCCTAAGGGGGGTGGACTTGCTCAAGGATTCACAGGGGCTCAGCAAATAGGTGGTGTACAAAAGACCGCTAATTTCTTGGAGAAAGGAACGTGGACCTTAGCCACACTATTACTGGCATTAAGTTTAGGGTCTGCTGCTTTTTATGGGCAACAAGCGGAGGTTACTGACGAGTTTGATGAGAAGATCGTTGCTCCAGAGAACTTCGACCCTGCTAACCAAAACCTGATACCGGAAGCTCAAACACCTCCTCCCACGGATGCTGCACCGGAAGGAAATCCGTGACAATATTTAATTGGTCAGCATGGCAGGCTCGCCTGACAGCTTTGCATACTCTTGTGATCGGCACAGCAATTGACTAATGCGCCTACAGAAGTAGGCAACGATCTCCATAAATTCTAAAACAAAAGACCTCAAAATGGCAACTAAAGTGAAACCTCTTGGCGACCGCGTTCTCGTTGAAGCCGCAGCCGCAGAAGAAAAGACAGCAGGGGGAATCATCATTCCTGACACGGCTAAGGAAAAGCCACAACGTGGCAAAGTCGTAGCTGTTGGAACCGGCAAAATGAACGACGACGGTACCGTTACTCCACTGCACCTGAAGAAAGGCGATAGCGTTCTTTATGGGAAGTACGGCGGAACCGAGATAAGCATTGACGGAAAAGACTTGTTGATCATGCGTGAGAGCGACATCTACGCAGTATTCGGCTGAACCTAACTTAAAAGACAAAGAGACAAAATGGCGAATAAGAATATCTCGTTCGATATCGACGCAAGAGACAGCTTAAAAAAAGGTGTTGACGCCTTGGCTGACGCAGTAAAAGTGACATTAGGCCCTAAAGGACGTAATGTCATTATAGACAAAAAATTCGGTGCTCCTTCGGTAACCAAAGACGGTGTTACCGTTGCGAAGGAGATCGAGTTGAAAGACGCCGTTGAGAACATGGGTGCTCAAATGGTGAAGGAAGTTGCCAGTAAGACAGCTGATGCTGCTGGTGACGGAACCACTACAGCAACCGTACTTGCACAGGCCATCGTTAATGCTGGCTTGAAGAACGTAGCTGCTGGCGCCAACCCAATGGATTTGAAGCGTGGCATGGACAAGGCTGTTGATGCGGTTGTTGGTGAATTGCACAAGATGAGCAAGAAGGTTGGTGACGATAGCGATAAGATCGAGCAAGTCGCTACCATTTCATCAAACAACGACAGCGCCATTGGCGGCTTGATCGCAGAGGCGATGAAGCGCGTTAAGAAAGAAGGCGTGATCACTGTTGAGGAAGCCAAGGGAACAGAAACGACTGTTGAGGTCGTTGAGGGAATGCAATTCGATCGCGGTTACCTCAGCCCATATTTCGTTACCAATCCAGATAAGATGGAGTGCGAAATGGAAAGCCCTTACATCTTGATCTACGACAAGAAGATCAGCACGATGAAGGACTTGCTTCCTGTGCTTGAGAAAGTGGCTCAAACCGGCAAAGGTTTGGTCATCGTTGCAGAAGATGTGGAAAGCGAAGCATTGGCTACCCTAGTAGTGAACAAGATTCGCGGAGCGCTGAAAGTAGCTGCTGTTAAAGCACCAGGGTTCGGTGATCGTCGTAAAGCGATGCTAGAGGACATTGCTATTCTTACTGGTGGAACTGTGATCAGCGAAGAGCGTGGTTACAAGTTGGAGAACGCAGAAGTTGACTACTTAGGAAGCTGCGAAAAAATCTCTATCGACAAAGACAACACAACCATCGTGAATGGTGCTGGTAAGAAGACCGCTATCAAGTCACGCATTGGTCAGATCAAGGCACAGATTGAAAGCACGACCAGTGATTACGATCGTGAGAAGTTGCAAGAGCGTTTAGCCAAGTTGGCTGGCGGTGTAGCTGTTCTTTACGTTGGTGCAGCCACGGAAGTGGAAATGAAAGAGAAGAAAGATCGTGTTGACGACGCATTGCACGCAACGCGCGCAGCGGTTGAAGAGGGCATCGTTCCTGGCGGTGGTGTCGCTTATATCCGAGCGCAAAAGATCCTTAAGAAATTAGAAGGGTTGAATGCCGATGAAGATACGGGTATCAACATCATTTCTCGTGCACTTGAAGCACCGCTTCGTCAGATCACAGCAAATGCTGGCCTAGAAGGATCGATCGTTGTACAGAAGGTACGTGAAGGGAAAACCGATTTTGGATTCAATGCCCGTACAGAGAAGTATGAGAACATGCTATCTGCGGGTGTTATTGATCCCACCAAAGTAACGCGTGTTGCTTTGGAAAACGCATCTTCAATAGGAGGCATGTTACTTACGACTGAGTGTGTGATCGCTGAAGAGCCAGAAGAAGCTGGTGCAGCACACGCGCATCCTCCAATGGGAGGTGGCATGCCAGGTATGATGTAAGAAGACCTTACGGAACTTAATTTTTGGGAACCCCGATCAGCAATGATCGGGGTTTTTTAATGACCAAATGTGAAAGCACAGGTGATCCGGTCTTCTTGACTAGCTGTTTACTTATTACTGCGGGTCACCGTTCCCTCAAAAAAACAAGCAGTTCACCAAAGACTATGTACAGATCGCATCACGTACGAGTAATCTTGAGGTCACAAAATTGCGTGTCAACCTAACGGCATCTGAATCACTTCAAATCGAGACCTAAAACAAAAACCATGAGACTCCTTTCAAAACAACTGCTCATTGCTGGCATGCTTGCCTTGCTTCCTGCACTGAGCATACATGCCCAAGACGATTGTGCGAATGCACAAGCGATCACAGTGGGCAGTAGTTGTATAACTCAATCGTTTACCAGTATCGGCGCGACCGATGAACCCACAACCGTAGCACCCAACCCGACCTGTGGTCTTTTCCAAGGTAGTGATGTCTGGTTCACTTTTGTTGTTCCCGCATCTGGTGATTTCCGTGTTGAAATGACCAGCGCCGGGAATAACTCGGTTTGGGAGTTATACAGCGGCACATGCGGTAGCTTCACATCAATAGTATGCGCAAGTGCCACTGCTGATCAACTAATGAACTTCAGCGATCCTTCCTTGGCAGGTCAAACCCTATACTTAAGAACCTGGAGATTCAATAACGCAGCAGGAATAGACTTCGATCTGTGTATTTGGGAGCCACCTGTTCCAACAAACAATAACTGCGCAAGTGCAACATCGGTAACGGTAGGAACTTCTTGTACTCCTACAAGCCACTCTTCGCTCTTCAGCACGACTGAAGATCTGAGTGTTGGCCCTAACCCCACATGTGGTGGCTACCAAGGTGGTGACGTTTGGTTTGATTTCGTCGTTCCCGCCTCAGGGAACTTCCGCATTGAGATGACCAGCGCAGGAAACAATAGCCTATGGGCATTGTATAGTGGAACTTGCGGCAATTTCACGCAGATCACATGCGCAGCTAGCGGCAACACGTTGAGCAGCAATTTCAGTGATCCAACCTTGGC
>CAZPEQ010000289.1:0-3825 GCA_964585605.1 uncultured Weeksellaceae bacterium
CTGTTCGATCAGCGGTGCCCCGAACAACACGAACAACAGCAAGGCCACAGCCGCCACAAGGCCCGATAATCGGCCTCTTCCCCCCGACTCCACATTAATGATCGATTGTCCGATCATGGCACAACCACCCATACCACCGAATAGGCCATTCAAGATGTTGGCACCTCCTTGCGCCACACATTCGCGGTTACCACTACCCCGTGTTTCTGTCAATTCATCGATCAGGTTAAGTGTCATGAGTGATTCAATCAAACCTACTGACGCCAGTAAGAATGAGATGGTGATAACAAATCCCCAATGGCCATTAATCGAAGAGATCATACTAAACAACTGGGTTTGAAAAACAGGTAAACCACCTTCAAGCCCAGTACCGCCGCCATCACGAATAAAGGAACCCACGGTACTTACATCTAGGCCTCCGAAAATCGTAATAGAAGCAATGGCGACTATAGCCACTAAGGCACTTGGTATCTTCTTGGTGAGTTTGGGCAAGAAATACATGATCGCCATTGTCAATACGACAAGTCCGATCATCGTAAATAGTGCGGAACCTTCTAGCCACTGCTCTACCCCATCTACTTTCTCCTTGAACATACCTAGTTGAGCGAGGAAGATCACGATGGCCAATCCATTGACGAAGCCCATCATTACGGGGTGCGGGATCAACCGGACGAATTTTCCCAGTTTGAAAACTCCAGCGGTGACTTGAATAGCGCCAACGATCAGCAGGGAAATGAAAAGCCATTGGAGACCCAAGTTCTCGACAGGTGCATCCATATCAAGGCCAACTTCATTGCCCTTGGCGATTAAATGGACCATGACAATCGCCATTGCTCCTGTAGCCCCCGAAATCATACCGGGTCGTCCACCAAAAAGGGCCGTAACGAGACCCATCATGAATGCACCGTACAGACCTACTAAGGGATCAATACCAGCAACAAACGCAAAGGCAACAGCCTCTGGTACCAGCGCCAAGGCAACGGTAAGTCCAGAGAGTATATCGTCCTTTGGGTTGAAGGTGAAATTGCGGAAGATTCGGCTCATCATAGTCTGAAAAAGGCCGCAAAATTAGGCTATTCCGCATTGCGAGACAGGTAAATAAGACCTTCGCAAGGAGTAGTTTTCCTTACCGAATAGTCAATCCAGTGCCTACCGACTTACCATGACCGGTGGGCTCCAAGGTCTTTATCTATATAATGAAATACGGAGAATGAACCTCCAGTGATCCACGGGGTATAGCCTTGGTTTACACATGTAAGGACAATTAGTAAAGCGATCGTTGATCGGTACATGGAGTAGAATACGCTGAATGACCCGCACTGCCTCGCTTTCAACTCTTCCTCAAATACTGACCTACCTTCCTTAGCGGCTTCTGCACCATGATCGTTGGAGACACTTTCAAGCCATTCATTTTCCAGGCTTGGTATACTTCCTTATTGGCTTTCCAGATGTGCTTTAAGGACGCATTGCTAGCCCCACCTAGCCTAAAACGAACTAAAACCCGGGTAACATAGCGAACCCGAATATCATGCTTGTACATGAAGCGTAACAACAACTCATAATCTGCTGCGACCTGCAGTTTGGTGGTGAAGTTTCCGAACTTATCATAGATCGTCCTGCGGATATATGTTCCTAGATGCGGAGGCATCCACCCCGATTTGAATTTTTCTTTCTCATAATCGCCTCCTTTCCAAAAACGCTTGACTTGTGTAATGTCATCTGGATCCACCATAACGGCATCCCCATAAATGGCATCCTGCTCCCCTTTCTCAAATTCCCGAACGATCGCAGAAACCACATCGTATCTCGCGATCATATCTCCTGCATTCACAAAACCGACAATATCACCCGTTGCCAGTGCCAGGCCTTTGTTCATGGCATCGTAGATACCATCGTCTTTTTCGCTCACGAAATGAACGATAACGTCCTCATAGCGTTTGATCTTATCTAAGGAACCATCCGTACTTCCTCCGTCGATAACAATATGCTCAATGTCTTTGTGCTCCTGAATAACCACCGAACGCAAAGTGCTGTCAATATGATCAACCGCGTTGTAGCAGATGGTTATGATCGAGACTTTCATATGACCACACGTTCTCGCACTTTCTGTGCTGGATTACCCTGATAAATGCCGTAATCCTCTAAGTTTTTACTTGCCATGGAACCTGCGGTGAGCACGGCGTGGGAGCCTACTTTGACGCTACGTGTAACAATGGCTTTAGCTCCTATCCAGCATCCTTCTTCTAAAACGATCACACCCATGGTCGTTGGAAAGTCAGATTTTTTGTAATCATGGTCACCGCTTAATACCAACGCACCTTGGCTGATCACCACGTTTTTTCGAATGATCACCTCATCGATGTTATCGATCCAGGCACGCTGACCGATCCACGAATTCTCCCCAATAGAGAGTTTCCAAGGGAATTTAATGTTGACGCCTGGGTGAATGACCACGTTCTTTCCGACATTGGCCCCAAACCACCGCAGTAGATGGGGTTTAATGCTTCTGAACGGAAATAAGGGATTAATGAAGCAAACACCATTGACGAAGTACCAAAGCAACTGCTTGGGCAGACTTGCACCGATCTTATACGAACTGTTGTTGAATGTGCTTAGATCGACACTACCCTTATTCATTCGAATAACCTGCGATTGAGTTCAACTGGTGTTGGGTCGCTCAAATATGCCTTTGCGTAATTGAACGCTCCCTTACTCCAAAGATCGTACTCCGCTTGGTCCATATCGACGAAGGTCTGCAACTTTTTCTCAAATACTTTTTGTGCTTCCTCCTCGGGTTCAACAGGAAGATCCCATCCAGCATGTGCATCGTTCAAGGCTTTCCAGGGCGTTCGATCGCTGATCACTATAGGAAGGCCCACGCTTAATGCCTCCAGCATTGTGTGTCCAAAATTCTCTCCACTACTCGGCATAAGCAGTATATGCGCCTCCTGCAACAACTTCTCTGCACTTGAAGGCGGAACAGGACCACGCGCATACACTTGCACATTCTCAGGTAGCGCTTCGATGATCTCCTGACAAGCTTGCCAATAGCCTTCTTCGTAGACAGGGCCGTACATATCGTACTTGACCTGCCCGCTAAGCCCCGCCAACGATTCAATAGCTAAATGCGTATTCTTCTCAACGGCAATGCGCGCCAAGGAAACGATGTTCAATGTGCCTGGCTGTTTCGCTCGTTCAGGGGGAAATTCAAGTCCTTGTTTCTTTGGCAAATTTGGCACAACGTGAACGGTGTTCGCGCCAATCTGTTTCTTGATCTGCTCAGCTTCGTTTTGATCGGTTCCTTGCCAGTGCACTTTACTGTAGGCCCCGGACGCTTTCATGGCGAACAGGAACAGGCGTTTTTTCAGCGTTCCGTGTTGCATAGGGCCCGGTGCCAACATGCCCCTAGAGGCAACGATCATCTTCAGGCCTTGTCCGCGTGACAGCCACAATGGAGCAGCCGAGTACCAGAGCGAATAGACGCCGTTCACGTACACTGCTGTCCATTTTTCCTGCGCTAAGATCCGCTTCCATATCGCTTTTGTCTGGCCGCTTCTACTGGCATAGTATATGCGCTCGCCGTGCTCACCTTGGTTCCATTCATCTGACCTTACGCTGGGGTACGGTTGTTGCTCCGTGTACTCGGTATCAGAGGTAACAATATGGAAGTCTATTTCATGATGCAGATGCTCAACCAAATTCACCATGCTTCGCACCGGCCCGCCTGCCTTGTAGCCGGGAGTATACCAGTCCACGAAAATGAGCACCTTGGGTTTCATGGTTTCATTTGTTTCATGAGTAATTCAGCCCATTTGTTCGGATCCC
>CAZPEQ010000290.1:0-3824 GCA_964585605.1 uncultured Weeksellaceae bacterium
CTATCACCGGTATCCATCCATTCCCAGTATGCGGATTCGCCTTTTTACTACAGCGCGTCTAAGTACGGAGGGCTAAGCCTCGCGGCATTTGGTAACAAACGACTCGTGTTCAAAGCTCCTTACCTGCGCCGCTCTTATAGAAGTAGGAGAGATGTTGGAGCGATACTGAAGGAAGCCTTTCCCATCACTGCAGTACTAGCAGTAACGTCTATTTTGCTGGCATTGGTCATGGGTATTGCACTGGGTACCGTAGCTGCAATAAAGAAGGGGGCTTGGGTGGATACGGGCATACTCGGCTTAAGTGCCGTGGGCATGTCCGGGCCGTCCTTCTTCATGGCCGTTATCATATCATGGATCGGCGGCTTTCTGTGGTTCGAGCGCATACCTGTTTCTGTGGTGCTCGTTCTTATGCCTGTTCTTGGCCTTATTGGCGCAGCTTATTGGCAGTATGGGAAACGGGTTGCTAAGGAAAAAAGACCGCTCCTCTTCAGGGGCTTGACCAATGGTGCGGCCAGTGGTTTTGCCATAGGCATCTTAGTCTTCGTTATCGGATATATGTTTGACATCGGAGTGTTGAAGACCACGTTTCACCTGCCCGGAACCGGTTTGCCAGTGGGAGGAAGCTTAGTTGACCTAGACCCGTTCAATGGGGCATTTCTGAATCCCCAACACCTAATACTTCCGGCAATAACATTAGGAATAAGGCCGCTTTCGGTAGTCGTGCAGTTGACCAGAAGTTCCCTGCTGGAAGTGCTTGGTCAAGATCATATTCGAACGGCTCGAGCAAAGGGCTTGAGTGAAATGCAAGTTGTGCTTAGGCATGGGCTCAGGAACGCGCTCATTTCTGTGGTCACAACCATTAGTGGTTGGTTGGCGTCCATGCTGGCAGGAGCTGTTTTTGTGGAGTTTGTGTTTGGTTGGCGGGGCATGGGGCTAGAGGTTTTTACTGCATTAGAGAATGAAGACTTTCCCGTTGTCATGGGAGCGGTTCTGGTATTCTCAACCATCTTTGTTACTGTAAATATGTTTGTGGATCTCATCTACGGGGTGCTTGATCCACGCGTTAGAACCTAAGGAAAGAACATGCGATCAATACTTGCCGGTAATTGGAAAATGAACATGGACGCCAGCGAAGCTCAAGCGCTCGTTGGTCAGCTAAAAGCAGAAATGCTTCAATTTCCGATCGGGGTGGAAGTGATTATTGCCCCTGCTTTTCCGTTCTTGTTAGAAACGGTGAAAGCATGTGAAAGAACACCGTTACAAGTCTCCGCACAAAATTGCCACGAGGCACCGGCTGGGGCTTTTACAGGAGAAGTCTCAGTTGCTATGCTCAAGTCTAGTAACGTTACCTATTGCATTGTAGGACATTCTGAACGACGCCAATACTTCAATGAACATGACGCTGCGATCGGGCTCAAGATGAAAGCACTGCTTGCGCAAGGGATCACACCTATTTACTGTTGTGGAGAAAAGAAAGAAGAACGGGAGGCGGCTAAGCATTTTGAAGTGGTCAGTGGGCAGATCAATACGGCGTTCAAAGCCTTAGATGAAAATGAAAAAGCGCAGGTCGTCGTGGCATACGAACCGGTTTGGGCCATAGGGACCGGGTTAACCGCCACGGCGGATCAAGCGCAAGAAATGCATGCACACATCCGCGGTGGACTTGGCGACGCAGGAGGGGAAATACCAATACTCTATGGAGGAAGTTGCAAGCCGGCCAATGCGGAAGAACTATTTTCTTGTCCTGACGTTAATGGGGGGCTTATTGGAGGTGCTGCGCTTAATGCGGCAGATTTTTTAAGCCTCATTAACACCCTCTCCTCAAAAAAGGCAAACGCGTGAGTTATACAGAAGTCTCTTTCCGGGTGCATCCGGTAGATCCGTGGCGAGATATTTTGATCGCTCAATTAGGTGTTATGGGGTACGAGTCCTTCGAAGAGAGTTTCGATGGTTTCAAGGCCTTCATCAAAAGTGAACAATTCGAGCGAAAGGCCTTACGTTCTTTAACAGGCCCCAATGATTCGCTTACAACAGTAGACTGGTCGGTGCGTGAGGTGCCTGATGAGAATTGGAACGCGGTTTGGGAAGAAGCTTTCAAGCCCGTGCTGATCGATAGGAAAGTCATGATCAGGGCTGAACACCACCCGAAGAGCGAGGTTGAACACGATATCGTGATCCAGCCTAGGATGGCGTTTGGTACGGGACATCACGCTACTACAACCATGATGGTGCAAGCTTTATTGGATTCAGATATAAAGGGCGGCACGGTATGTGATTTAGGTTGTGGCACAGCGGTGCTGGGTATACTAGCTGAAAAACTAGGAGCCAGCTCGGTATTGGCTATCGATAATGATGATAAGGCAGTGGATAATGCGTTGGATAATTGTAAACGGAACGCATGTGAAAGAACTTCTGTGGAAAATGGAGTGGTTGCAAGCATCACAGGCCATCACTTCAATTTTATATTGGCCAATATCGAACGCAACACCTTGTCCGCCGGAATGGAAAAAATGGCCTCTGCCCTGAAAACAGGAGGAAGGTTGTTTTTAAGTGGATTCATTTTGGCTGATGTGCAGCATATGATAGATACTGCAGCAAGTCAAGGTTTGACCGCCTATAATACCTTAACGAATGGGGAGTGGGCGCTGGTAGCATGCAAGAAAGAATGATCAACTTGCCTAGAATAGCAATTTGTGTATGGGGTGTGCTTATTGCATACGGTGCGGCCGCGCAATTCCCTGCTGAAGCAGAACCCTACATCAGTCATGCCCAGAAGTTATTTACGGACGCCAAGAAGAAAGAAGGTAAGGAGTTCATAGAGTTGCGTTTTGCCCCATTCTGGAGAAGCGGTAAGCTTTCTGATGAGACCCGAACCCGTATTTACAAAATATCTAACGCCATGCTCAAGAAACGCATGGCTCCTTATCCTCATTTTGAGGCGTTCTACTTAACCTTGATGGGCTTGGCGGAAAGAGATGCAGCCGATCTTCAAGGCTACTTAGAAGGGTTGGAGTATGCGGTTAAAAAGGGGAAGAAGAAAACCCTGAGCGTAGTGCTTGAATCAGCGAAGAATATGGTTGTGGAAGGGGTCATCTACGCATCTACAAGTACCCTTTGGCGAAAACGAGACGGGAAGTACAATATCGTCTTTGATGGTGTGCCCAAGGTGGTGCTTACTGGTGTGACCTTAGTATGTGAAGCGAAGGGGGATAGTGCGTTGATATTTAAGACCAGTGGGGTCTTCAATCCGCAAACGTCTGTGTGGGAAGGTGTCGGCGGATCGATTGATTGGCGACGGGCAGGCTTGGAGAAGAGTAAGACCTATGCCGAATGGTCGCGTTCGTATAAGATCAAGATGAAGAGTGCGGCATTCACGATTGATTCCGTGAACTTTACAGACCCCTATTTTGATGCGCCGCTACTGGGGCAGATAACCGATAAAGTGCTTGCCAACGTTACTCCGGAAAAAGCTGTATATCCTCGGTTTGAGTCGTATGATAGGAGGAAGAAGATCAAAGACATTGAACCTGGTGTAGACTTTGAAGGTGGCTTTGCTTTACGTGGTTCTGCGCTACAAGGATATGGTACGGCAGAAGAACCAGCACTGTTGGTATTTCACAGGGACAGTAAGCCTTTTATCGTTACCCGAGCACTGTATTACGTAATAGAACCAACGCGGATTGCCAGTGACGACGTGGCTACAGTCATGTATCTGGACAAGGATTCTGTGATCCACCCTTCAACCAGCCTGAAGTATTTACGAGATAAGAAACAACTTTCGCTGATTCGGAAAGATGAAGGAATATCCAGTGGCCCCTTTTTCA
>CAZPEQ010000291.1:0-3810 GCA_964585605.1 uncultured Weeksellaceae bacterium
GTTCATGGATGCGATGCAGACGTACCTCGCAGACGATGTCCAATTATTCGAAGGAAACAACCCCGCCAAGGTCGGCAAAGCATTTTGCCTAGCAGAAGAGCAAAAACTCCTTGATACGGTAGTAGAATTTCATGGATACAAGGTATTAAGTGGCCCCGCCGTTCATGGCGACACGACGTTCTACGAAGCAGTGATGGAGTTCAAAACGAATGATGGAACGAATCACAAATTCGAGCAGGCAGTTCGTACGCAATGGCAAAATGGTAAGATCGTGAACGAACGGTATTACCACGCGTGAGTAAATAGTGAATGATCAGCTACTTCCTCACTGGCAAGGGAGGAGTGCAAGAATCAGGATATTCTCATTCCTTAAGTCAAACACCTTATTGGGCCAAGTCTCAGTAAGGTGTTTTTCGTTAGGTACCGTTAGCGTTATTTAATCCGAGGCGTTCTGTTCAATGCATTTCTCAATGTCGTGCAGAATAGATTATTTATTCCCAGTAAGGATTTACAATACGTGTTCCGGGTATTATTCAGCTAATTCGAAAAGAGATATCTTGAACCGAACTTGCTTTCCTTGATTAACGCACATCTAAATAAAACGGCATGCTGACAAAATTCATCGTACTCGGCATATACGTCGCCATCCTATTCCTCATTGGCATTTTGGCTTCTCGACGGATAAAGAGCATGAGCGATTTTTACGTTGGCGGAAAGAACATGGGGTTCTGGGCGGTCGCGTTTTCAGCCCGCGCAACAGGAGAGTCTGGTTGGCTCCTTATCGGATTAACGGGCATGGGTGCATTGGCGGGATTATCGGCCTACTGGGTAGTGCTCGGCGAATTCCTGGGTGTGTTCGTCTCGTGGTTCTTCATGGCCAAGCTGTTCAAGCGCCGGTCTGACGCCTACAAGTCAATCACGATTCCTGATTACCTCCAAAGCCATTTCAAGTCAACGACCCATACTTTGAGAATACTTGCGGCATCAATTCTGTCCATTTTCGTGGTCATCTACGTCAGTTCGCAGATAGACACAACCGGGAAAGCGTTCGAGTCCTTGTTGGATATGAACTATTATACCGGGGCGTTGCTCGGCTTCTGCATCGTACTCGTTTACATTTTCATCGGAGGCTTCGTTGCGGCGGTTTGGTCTGATCTGTTCCAAGGGCTGCTCATGTTCTTCGGCCTGGTTCTGTTGCCCATCGTTGTTTGGTTCTCCATGGATCATGGACAAGCGATCACCGAAGGCTTGTCTGCGATCGACCCGGCACTTATTGACATATGGGGAGGGAACGAAGACGGCTGGATGAACGTATTCACCATCTTGGGTTTCTCCATGATCGGGCTCGGTTTCTTAGGATCGCCACAGGTATACGTGCGCTTCATGTCTATCAAGAATGAAAACGAGATCGACAAGGGCAAATGGATAGCGATCCTATTCACGCTGCTCACAGACGCGGCAGCCGTGACTATTGGTATTCTCGCTCGGGTGTTGTTTACCGAGCACGGGCAAGACCCAGAGGCGGTGTTAGGAACAGGAGGTGAAGATGTGCTTCATCTGATGACAGAAAATTTCTTGCCGCACATTCTTGTTGCGATTTACGTGGCTATTGTGCTTTCGGCGATCATGTCCACCATTGACTCCCTCTTGCTCATTGCTTCCAGTGCCATTACCCGCGATTTTTACCAGAAGATCTTTCGGCCAGACTTGAAGGATGAAGAGCTCGCCAAGCTATCTAAGATCGTTACGGTGATTATGGCCGTTCTCGCCCTTGGCATTGCCATTGCGATGGCACTGGTTTCTCCTGACAGACAGGTGTTCTGGGTGATCATCTTCGGGTGGTCTGGAATCGCAGCCACCTTCTGCCCTGTTGTTATTCTCACGCTTTTTTGGAAAGGCTATTCAGAAAAGGGGGCCATCGCGTCCATGATATCCGGCTTCCTGTCCGTTATTGTCTTCAAGTTCGTCTTCCAGAACATGGAAAGCGTTGGAGCATATTTTGCGGCTTTAGATGTGCTTGCACCTTCCTTCTTAGTGGCCATGATCTTCGGGTGGATATTCTCAAAAGTTTATCCTCCTGCGCAACAAGAAATTAATTAGTCAGAACAGCTTGGCGTTCGCATTTCCTCTATCCTGAGCTTGCCGAAGGATCGACTTTCGACTTCCGTCGCTTCAACTCCTCGGTTATCAACGCCAACTCTCGGCTGGTTTGGCCGCTAACGGATGTGTTCTCTTTTGCCCGACGCAATAAGTAAGGCAAGACTTTTTTCACAGGACCATACGGTACGTATTTTGCCACGTTATACCCATGAAAACTCAGGTTGTAGCTGATCTGATCGCTCATGCCGAACAATTGCGAAAAGTACACCCGCTTATCGTCCTTGGCAATACTCCGTTCCTCCATCAAACGCACCAATAACTCTGAACTCTGTTGGTTGTGCGTACCAGCACAAACAGCAACAACATCCAGGTTATCTAAGCATAAACGCAATGCCGCGTCGTAATCGGCATCTACCGCTTTCTTATTCTTATGGATCGGTGACGGATACCCTTTCTCTTCGGCAATGCGCCTTTCCTTTTCCATGTACGCACCGCGCACCAACTTCACCCCATAAAATACCTTGGCCTCTCGAGCCCGTTCGATCTCTTGTTTTAAAAAATCAAGTCGATCATGCCGGTAAAGCTGCACCGTATTGTACACCAAGGCCTTCTCCTTGTTAAAACGCAACATCATGTCAGACGCAAACGCGTCGATCGTATGCTGCAACCAGGATTCCTCCGCATCGATCAAGACGGGCGTATCAGCCTCATACGCCGCCTTACAGATCCGAACCACCCGATCTTGCACCCGCTGAAATTCGTCCACCTCGAACTCTACTTGCTCCAGTACATTATTGCGTGCAATGCCTGTCAACTTAAAAACACAAAAAGGAATGTGTTCGTTTCGCGCACTAACCTCAACGGTGCGCAATATTTCGGCGCAGGTATGATCCAGATCCTCCTCACTGTCCTGGCCTTCTACCGAGTGATCGAGTATTGAACCGATCCCATTCTCCCCGAGTGCGGCCATGACAGGCATTATCTCTTCGATGGTTTCCCCGCCAACGAATTGCTTGAATATGGTGGCTTTGATCAAGCCCTTAACGGGCAAGCCTATAGACAAAGCAAATTTCGCTGCAGCACCGCCAACAGTTGAAACGGTGGCATTACCAATAATCCGAAATAGCAATCGAGCACGTCGCAGATCCTGCCCACTGCGCGCCCGAAACGCCACTTCTGTATTATTCAGGTCTATTGGTTCTGTTGATACTTCGGCCTCCATATGCGCACAATCACAGCTACAGTTTGTTCCTTTGGCGGAAGCGCCAAATTTAGCTTATCGCGGCATGGGTTTAACAGAGATCAATTGTGGCAGTCATCATGTCAATTTTGGAACAGGCGTATTAGCCACGCTGCAGTCGCATTTAGAGATCGCATCGCCACCCATCAGTCAATGCGTGATCCTATGCGATACCAACACCTACAAGCACTGCCTGCCCGAATTGTTGATCCATGTTCCCCGTCTTGAAGACGCTTCGGTACTGGAAATTCCCGCTGGAGAGCAAAGTAAAACGGTCGTTACCGCTCAAAACGTTTGGAAGCAATTGGCTGCGCACCATTTAGACCGCAATGCCCTGCTCATTAATCTGGGAGGAGGTGTAGTTAGCGACCTGGGTGGCTTTTGTGCGTCAACTTACAAGCGCGGTATTCGCTTTGTTAATGTGCCTACATCGCTGATGGGCATGGTTGATGCGGCTATTGGAGGCAAGA
>CAZPEQ010000292.1:0-3809 GCA_964585605.1 uncultured Weeksellaceae bacterium
CTGATCAAGGGTTTCCCCTCTTCAGACCTTCTGGTGACACCTCGACTTCTATTTCCTCCAACCTGGCTCATGACCTCTCTTGTACGATGATTTCACCCGACAGGGTACGTTGTTCTCGCGTGATCCATTTCTGATCCAGGCAAACAGGAGCGAGTAAAGTCATCAGAATAGGGAATCCTAGGTCAATACCGTAGCAGAAGATATCTATCTGCCAGATAAACATGAGGTACACGAATATGGCAAATAGCGGTGCTTCATCACTATTCTTCTTGTACTGCTCTCGGTAGTACACAAAGCCCTTCCAGACTAGGATATACAATAATATGAGTGCAATGACCCCTTGATCCACCAAAACCTCTAAAAATGTGCTGTGCAAGTGAATAACGCTTGAATCGCCCCAACCGAGGTCTTCCATCAATAGCAGCATATCCAGCTTATCCTGCCCCATAAAGCCATTGCCAAAAAGAAATCCGCGGCGATCATGCATGACCCAATCGGTGGCGGCCTCCCATAAATAAGTACGTCCGTTGAACGTGGTCACATCCTCCTTGCTCACACGGCCCAAAAGGTTCGCAAAAAACGGTTGCGAGAGTATCTGGTAGACCAATAAGGAGAAACTCACCAATAGAGGCATGGTGAAGAGCGAGACCGTGTACAAACCCTTAGCGGCTTTGATCGATTTAGTAACGAACAGAACCAGAAAAACGAAGAACAGCATGATACTGAGTCGTGAATTCAAATTGCCCATTACCGCTAAGCAGGCTAAAAATGCCATAAGGACAATGAGGAATTGTAAAGGATTCCGAGAAAAGTTGCGGATATAGAACAGCAAACCAAGTGCAAATAGGGCTATAGCGTGCGCATTACTGTATATGCCCATTGAGAATGGAAAATCTAAGCGGCCAGAAAAGGAGTGGATCAAATTGGGGATTCCGGCCAACATGCCCATGACGTTAACGATAAGGAACAACCCAATACTTCGCATCATCAGCTTCCCCCAGCTAAAATCATCGAAATCACGGTTGTATATGTTCACAATGACCGCTGACAAAAAGGGCACAAAAAAGAGAACCACCCGTGTGTTGACATTAAGTGGCCCTAAACCGGCATAACCCCAAAATAGAGAAACCCACATACTGATTCCGGTGAGGCCTATAAAGGCCAACGCCAATTTGAAATTGGAATTCACCATAGGGGTGAATTTGCGACGGTAGACCAGATCGATCAGGTAGATAATGACGATCAGCATGTAGGGGAGCGCCGAAAAAAGCACCCCTTCTGAGAAACTTCGCTTGTTGAGCAAGTAATTCCCAATGCCATAGCAACTGAACCCGATAAGGAACAGTGTATTTACGATCTTTCTTTTAGAAAGCACTTTTCACTTAATGTTCTGACTTGACGAAAGATAGGACTCAACTAAGGCCCAGCTTACGTTGGATCTTAGAAAGTATTGGCGTAACCGCGTTATCAACTTTCTTGGGCAGTAAAGACTTCAAGTTGTTCTTGAAACGACGGAAGTAAGGCGTTCGTATGAAACGTCGGAAATAGATCAGATCACGTTCTTTATCCACAGTCAAGAATTCCGGGTGTTGTAACGGGAAATCGACACTGTACAACTCTTCCCTGTTTCGCGCATCGTTCGCACTTACGGTATGCGTGCCATCATCTCCGAAACCAACATTGCAGGTCAGCGTCTTCTGCGGAATGATATTGGCAGCACCGGCTAACACTTTGGCAAAATCGAATTGGTAGTCCCACGCCGTAGGAATGGACTCATCCCAAGTCTTCTGGAAGATATTCGTGCCTTCTTCTTCCTCATCGCGACTCAGGAAATAGTCTTTGAGCAATTGGGAGTCGTGCAGCTGAGGCCATTTCTCCATGCGCACGTCAAACTGCCTCCAGCTGCGGCGCCAGCTAGCCCAGCCCCAATAGGCTCCGTAGCCGTGGGAGGAAAAGTAGTAGGAATCAGTACTATCGTGCTTCCAGTCGGACATAAGGTTATTACCATTGATCGCCCATACCCGTGTATCGTTACGATACCTCTCAAGCAATTCTTGACAGAAGTAGAAAAAAGAGAGATCAGGCTGAATATCATCTTCTAGAATGATACCTTCTTCCTCATTCTCAAAGAACCAACTGATGCTTTCGGTCATGCCCCATTTAGAGCCCCTATTCTCTTCGTAGAACCGCGTATGAACCTCGCAGCCCCAATCCAACTCATCTACTATGGAGCGGACTTTATTAACCTTCTCCCATTCTTCAGGATTCCTGCCGCCGTCGCAAGCAAAGTATACGCGCGGCACCTGTGCACTGCGCAATGCTTCAACAACCTTGATGGTTGTATCGTACCGCTTGAAGGCGGTCAATAAAACCGGCAATTTCACCGGTCCTAGGTTTTTTTGTAATTCGTTCTTCAAAATATGTTGACCCGATTGTTGTTGTTGAAAACCGGATAGTCTTGATACATAGCGGTTACCGTTCTTGCCACGCTAGCTGGTGAAGCGAATTCGTCGACAAAGCGATACATGAATAACTGCATGCGATCAGGGTATCTTACGGAAATATCCTGCACAATGTTCCCATTTCTGTCATGTGGCAGTATTTCAACACAGCCACCTGCAAATGCGGTCGGAAGTAACATGTTAGATCCGTGTACCCCCACCACTACCTGACTCTCGCCGTACGCCTTGCACCACGAGCGTTCTACATCTGCGTTCATGTTCATAGTACGTAGGTCTGAAGCCAGCTTCGCGGAAAAGGAAGCCTTTCCTAAACCAACCACCGTATAGGTAGCATTGGGAATATCCCTACGTATCTTATGCATAACGCTTCTTATCATGCGATCCTGCGCCGCAATGAAATAAGATCCCAATGATTTTTTCAAACCCACTTTATTCAGCACGCGATACACGAATTTGCTGATCGGCTTCTTAAACCACAAGCGATCCTGTCTTGCGACGAAGGTTACATGCAAAGGTCTCGCCACGAATTCTTCAATTGGGAAGGAAGGGGTATCGATGTACCGTGTAATATCTACTTTATGGAATTCAGGATGAGAATAGCCTCTACCTAGGAACACGCTATCAAAGTCCTGTAGGTAGGACTGAACAACCGTATTGAATTGGTTCCTCCAACGCTGCAATTTGCCCAGACCTAATTCCACTTCCCAATATTCGGCGATTCCCGGCGGGATCATCCAAGCATACATCTTAGGCGCAATGATGATCAACCCTTTATCTGGATGGTTATCTAAGTAATGTTGAGCGTTGTACAGCTTTAACAATACATGCCCGTACAAAAAATCGAGGCAATTAAGGACGATCACTTCCTTGCAGGGCGTGTAGATCGTTCTGTTGACCTTGACCTCATCATCTATACGGTCGTGGTAATTCCGTAAAAATGGTTCTGTAAGCCAACCAGGAGCATCTGTCGTGTTATAGAAGGTTTTGTCAGCCAAATCAACTGCTAAGGGGTGATCATTGGCAAAACCAATGGGCAGGTCTCTTTCATACTTAACGCCACATGCCGAACAGCTATACCTTGCCATAACGTGGATACCCGGGAAGAACAGTGATTCGCCGGGAGTAGCTGGTGTGTCGCACTTGGGACAAACGAAATTGTTGTCAATAATCGGCTTAATGGGAATGATATCAGACTTTCTGTTCTCCATCAATTCACGCCTTTGATCTTCCAGAAAGTAAACATCCCTTTGAACATCCATCCGAAATTGGGTCTCGTTTCCTTGTAGAATAAGTCCACAAGAAAAATACTCACTGTAAAAGAAACGACCGTTGCCAGGACAGCACCTT
>CAZPEQ010000293.1:0-3787 GCA_964585605.1 uncultured Weeksellaceae bacterium
CCTTTGGAACCATTTTGCAGACCTGAATGCCGTTCCCAGACCTTCTAAGAAGGAAGAGCGCGTGATCCAGTTCATTAAGGACTTCGGAGAAGGTTTAGGATTCCCAACCCATGTTGATCATGCTGGCAATGTCGTAATCAAGAAGCCTGCCACTGCGGGCAAGGAAAATGCCACCACGGTTGTGCTACAAAGTCACCTAGACATGGTGCACCAAAAAAATGCAGACACGAACTTCAACTTCGATTCAGAAGGCATTCGCATGATCGTGGAAGAAGATTGGGTTCGAGCTGAGGGAACGACGTTAGGCGCAGACAATGGTATTGGTGTGGCGAGCATTATGGCCTTGCTCAAATCTACCGATGTACCACACCCGCCACTGGAAGCACTGTTCACCATTGACGAAGAAACCGGTATGACCGGTGCCTTCGAATTGAAAGGAGGGCTATTGGATGCAGGTATCATGTTGAATTTGGATACCGAAGATGATGACGAACTCACGATCGGTTGCGCCGGCGGTGTAGATGTTACCGCATCTGCGAACTACACGGAAGAAGCACTTCCTGCAGGACATACCATGCGCAAGATCAGTGTTTCCGGGTTAAATGGCGGCCACTCCGGTATGGACATTCATAAGGGCCTAGGCAATGCCAACAAGATCATGAATCGCCTGTTACTTTCAGCGGAAGAGCTTGGCGTTCGTATTTCTTCCGTTGAAGGAGGAAGCTTGCGCAATGCGATACCCCGTGAAAGTTTCGCCGTGATCGCTTTACCTGAAGGAGAATTGGAAAAATTTGACGCCCTGATCGAGCAAGTAGGTGGTGCCATCATTTCAGAGCATAACACCACCGACGCAGAGTTGGAAATAAGCAATGAAGCGTTCGAAGGAACAGTACAATTCATGCCAGCAGACGTGCAAGGGAAATTACTTCGTGCAATACAGGCATGCCCTAACGGCATATACCGCATGAGTCCGGATGTGGAGGGCTTGGTACAAACCTCCAATAACCTGGCGCGCGTTGAGCTGAAGAACGGCACGTACACGATCATGTGCTTGACCCGCAGTTCGGTAGATAGTGAGAAGATCGACGAAGCCAATGCGATCAAAGCAGTTTTTGAACTCTGCGGTGCCAGCGTGACCTTTGATGGATCTTACCCGGGTTGGACACCCCGACCGGGTGCTAAGATTGTCCAGTTGATGTCTTCCATCTACAAGAAACGTTTTAACGAAGAAGCACATG
Source organism: uncultured Weeksellaceae bacterium (assembly GCA_964585605.1). Lineage (GTDB taxonomy): Bacteria > Bacteroidota > Bacteroidia > Flavobacteriales_F > PHOS-HE28 > CAZPEQ01. The sequence goes on from CAZPEQ010000293.1 coordinate 1,239, forward strand.
TAAAAGCCTGTCATGCAGGGTTAGAGTGTGGCATTCTTGGAACGAATTACCCAGAGATGGAGATGATCTCGTTCGGCCCCAACATACGTGGTGCGCACTCTCCTGATGAAAAGGTGCAGATCAGTTCCGTACAGAAGTATTGGGGCTTTTTACTCGAGACCTTAGACCAGATCTGATTGCTTGGAGCGCCACCACATGACAAAGTGGCCGTAACTGCTGCGCAGGAAGGACTTCCGACGTAACTTGCTGGGCTGCTGTACGTAGAACAGACAGCGCTTTGTTGTGACTCAACGGATTATCATGTGGCCCTTTTCCTTGCGATTTCTCCTTTTCGCTCTATTTCTCTTTTCGCTTAGTGCGATTACGCCTTCCATAACGTCTGCCCAGACAGTACCAAATGGATTCGCCACATCTCCTGTAGTTTCCGGGTTCGTTCAACCGATCGGGTTTACCATCGATGATGCCGGTATTGTGTACGTATGGGAAAAGCGAGGCCGAGTCTACCGCGTCATAAATGGGGTTCGGGAGTCTACTCCTTTCTTGAACATTCAGGAAGAGGTGGGTAATTGGGGAGACCACGGAATGATCGGTTTTGCCCTAGATCCTGACTTTAGCAATAACCACCGCGTGTACTGTGCTTACAATGTGGATCGGCACTACCTAATGAATTTTGGAACGGCTTCGTACAATAGCAATTCCAACGCGTACTTCGATGCAACGATCATGCGGGTAACCCGCTTTGAAGCAGGCGCCGCTAACAACTACGCTAGCGTTGACCCGGCTAGCCGATTCGTACTGGTTGGGCAAACGGCGCAGAACGGCATACCCAACCTGCACAAGTCGCATTGTGTGGGGTCGATCGTATTTGGTGATGACGGCACACTCATGCTAAGCATTGGTGATGGCGCCAGTTTTGAATCGGTTGATGTAGGTAGCAACAGCGATACGTATTACGCACAAGCACTCGCCGATGGCATTATTACCGCTGCCGAGAATGTTGGGGCATATCGTTCTCAAATGATCGATAGTTATAACGGTAAGATCATTCGTATTGACCCAAATACGGGTGCAGGAATAGCCAGCAACCCATTTTACGACGCTAGCGATCCTTTTGCGGTTCGTTCACGGGTTTGGGCACTTGGGCTTCGAAACGGATATCGCATGAACCGCATACGCAATACAGGAGTAAGTAATCCATTAGCGGGTGATCCTGGCACCGTTATGTGGGGAGACGTGCAATGGGGCGCATGGGAAGAATGGAATATCTGCGATGAAGGTGGGCAAAATTTTGGTTGGCCCATGTTCGAAGGCATGACGGCGCACACCGGGTATACGAATGCAGCACCATCCAATTTCTATGCGCCTAATCCTGTTTTTAATGGCAGTACTTGCTCGCAGCAATTCTTTTCATTTAAAGACCTGTTGGTGCAGGACACGCAGGCGCATACTAACTTGTTTCCTAATCCATGCGATGGCAGCCTACAGGTACCTGCAGGCATACCCACTTTCGTGCATAAGAGACCAAGCATCGACTGGCAACACAGTTACAATGGCGGCAACAATACCGTTGCCCGTGCACCCGGCTTTGTAGCAGGGAATCCCGTTGAATTCGACTTAGCTGATCCTGCTTCACCGGTATCAGGGCCGAACTTTTGGGGCAATGCAGCCGCAGGTGGCCCCCACTTCACTGGAAATTCATTTCCTCCTGGTTACCAAAATGTGGTTTTCACAGCCGACTACGTTGTCGGATGGATCAAACGGATCGTGCTAAATGCACAGGATGAACCCGTAAGTGTGCATGATTTCGCATCGAACTTAGGAGCCGTCTCTTTCGTGGGGGAAGGTGATGACGGATGTTTGTGGTATATCGCCTACTCATCGAACGAGATCAGAAGGATCTGCTATTCGTTGAACGTCAACTTGCCCCCCGAGGCCATCGCCGATCAAGATGTGCAGTACGGAAGCGGCCCATTAACTGTGCAATTCTTTGGCAACGGAAGTATTGATCCAGAAGGACTTCCACTAACGTACTTGTGGGACTTTGATGATGGAACGACGAGTACCATGACGAACCCGTCACATCAATTCAACGCGCCGCCCGGCGTGCCAACAAGTTTCAATGTAACATTGACCGTTAGCGATGATACCGGGCAAAGCAACCAGACCACCATCCTTGTCTCTGTAAACAATACGCCGCCGAATGTGCAGATAAGCAGTTTTGCGGACAGTACACTTTATCAATCTGGCGTTACCACCAACCTGCCCTTGCAAGCCAATGTCACTGATGCAGAGCATAGCACCAACCAATTGAGTTACGCTTGGGTAACCACACTGCATCACAACATTCACACGCATCCAGAACCAATGGACAACGACCCCGTAAGCAACACGGTGATCGCTGGCGAAGGTTGTTTTGATGATGTGTATTGGTACACGGTTGAATTGACGGTTACCGATGCAGGAGGCTTAAGCACAACGGTAACCCATTCGCTATTCCCTGATTGTTCATCCGTGCCACCTGAAGCGGTGATTTCCTCTTCCGTTTCTAC
>CAZPEQ010000294.1:0-3766 GCA_964585605.1 uncultured Weeksellaceae bacterium
CCGGTACTTCAACCAAACCCAACATGGACGGATTCTATATGTATTGATGCCGTTGCAACCTTTACTGGAGGAGGATCAGGAGGAAATGGAGGCCCGTATACGTATAGCTGGGAGCAAGTAGGAACAGGACCAATTGGCACTGGAGCTTCCGTTACCGCTACTCCTACTACTCAGTCTACCAACTTTACGGTTACCATGACCGACAATTGTGGTTCACCTCCTGTAACGCTCACCCTTCCCGTTGATTGGTACGCACCGCCAAGACCAATGCTGTCTCCAGATGTTTCTGAAGATTGTTTCCCTGCAACGATAAATTTCTCCAATGACACCGACCCGGCTGATGTAGGTAATACTTGCATATGGGACTTTGGAGATGGGTCTGTCTTTACAGGCGGCTGCGGAGGTATCAGTCACGTGTACCAAAATGTAGGATGCTATGATGTTGGACTTACCGTATTTTCTCCAGAAGGATGTATTGGAGATACGACCTACTCGCAAATCGTTTGTGCTCGTCCGTTCCCAGAAGCAGATTTTTCTTTCGGCCCGCAACCCACGAATGTCTTTAACACTACAATCTCGTTCTTGAACGAGTCTGTGGACGGAGTGAGTTTTGAATGGCTATTCGGCGATATCGGAGAGTTTGGAGGTTCCACAGAGGTTAACCCTGTATTTGTATTTCCTGATGATGATCAACGAAGTTATCCGACCTGGCTCTTCGCAACCAACATTTTTGGCTGTGTTGACAGTACGATGCGTGTAGTGGAGATTGATGGACAATTCCAATTCTGGGTACCGAATGCGTTCACCCCAGACGGAGACAACATTAATGGTGTCTTTGCTGTCTCGGGGGAGGGCATTGCAACAGAGGAGTTTGTTATGCAGATCTACAACCGTTGGGGTGAGCTGATCTGGCAATCCACCGACCCGACCATTGGCTGGGATGGTGCTAATGCTCATGAAGGTTTGTATGTATATAGAATCGAAGTCAAGAACCGATACACAGCTATCAAACAAGAATTTACAGGGCATGTGACCTTGTTGCGTTAAAATCAGAAGTGACAAAAAAGGAAAAGCACCGACTATCTCGGTGCTTTTCCTTTTTTGTACGTTCATGCACGCCCTGATGTCCTTGTAGTTCCCGTTACAACAATCCTTTGTACCCTAACACGTCGGATCAGCGGTTCTTTTCATTATTTTCACATCGCTTTCAAGTGTTCCGATTGACAAGGCCTTAACCTTACAATGAAAACTACCGTAACGTTATTTCTATTCTCTTTCCTAAGTGTGTGTGTTTCACCCTCAGCGATGGGGCAATTCGTATTCCAAGTTGGTGACAGTATGCTGGTGAATCCGGTGGATGATTATCCTTGTCCTTATGGGAATGACAGTGATGATTCTCGTCATCAAATGTTGTTCTTGGCTAGCGAGTTAATAGCGGCAGGCCTGTCGGAGGGCGACCTTACCAGTTTTGCGCTTTTCGTGGACGATTCGAATCAAGAAGAACTTATCGACTACCAGATCCAAATGGCTTTGACCGCAGCCGATTCCTTGAATACGAATGCATGGGAAGGAGGCCTCACCCAGGTATGGGGACCACAGGATTACACAAACCAAGTTGGTTGGAATACGCATACGCTGACTAGCGCATTTCATTGGGATGGCGTGTCTAACCTGGTGGTACAAACGTGTAACAACAATCAAAATAATTCAGACAATCCTATTATGGTGCTTACCACCACTCCCTTCACAAGCACAATATGGCGATTGACGAATAACGGAAATATCTGTGGAGGTGGAGGTGCCAATTTGACGCCGACCGATCAGGCCATGGAAAGGCCCATTGTTCAATTCGGTTTAATCCCTATGAACATCCCTCCCATAACCAACTTCGCACCAGCTAATGTCACCAGTTGCTCGGGCACCGTGCAGTTTCAGGATCTTAGTGCATTCGACCCTACCGCTTGGCTTTGGAATTTTGGTGACAATACAACCGATACCAGTCAGAACCCACTGCACACATATGCCGCTCCAGGCACTTATGACGTCACACTGATCACTACGAACCAATTCGGCTCGGACACGCTGGTAGTTGTCGGCGCGATAACAATATTACCTGTAGGCCCACAGCCAGTCCCCGCTTGTATACCCAGCACCACTTCCATTTTGGCGGGTTTTGGCATATTAAATATTGGGTTCGCGAATACCAGTGTGGTGAGTGATGATGGTTCAATAGAGAATTACGTGGATCGTTCTTGCCAGTTGGATACGGTAACCGCGGGATCCCTGATGAATATTAATATCAATACAGGAACTGCAGCTCCTCATAACGTGCGCGTTTGGGTAGACTGGAACAATTCAGGAACCTTTGATGGCACCGAATTGGTCTTGACTGCGAACAGCGTGACCAACGCCAGCGCCAGTGTTACCGTTCCAACAACGGCTTCAATGAACACACCTATTCGTTTGCGTGCCATTGCCGATTTTCAAGTCAGCCCTTTTCCTACTCCCTGCGGCAATCCGCAATTTGGTCAAGCGGAGGATTATGGGCTTGTGGTTATATCAAATGCCTTGCCCCCAGCCACCAATTTCGATTCTGACGTTACAGTCACGTGCACAGGACAAGTTCAATTCAACGATCTGTCCTTAAACGCTCCAACTCTGTGGCAATGGGACTTTGGCGATACAAATACGAGTAATGATCAAAACCCTTTACACACTTACACTGCCGATGGCACCTATACGGTTACATTGATCACTTTCAACGGTTTTGGCAGCGATACGCTTACGTTCACTAATTATGTAACGGTAGATCTGAATTCCCAGTTGAATGCCCCTGTTTGCACCCCACAAACGCAAGCGATTCTTGGCGATTTTGGAATTAACAGTGTTGACTTTGTGACAATAAGTAGTGTCAGCCCTGGGGCAATAGAAGGCTATCAAGATCGCTCTTGTTTATTTAACACTGCGCAATTGGAAGGCGTAGCCGTACCCATTTCCATTGGCACTGGAATCCAGAATAGTCATGACGTATTCGTTTGGCTCGACTTAAATAATGATGGGGATCTGAGTAATTCCGAGCTCATTTGGTCAGCCTTGGACGTAACCAACCCTTCAGGTATGTTGACTATTCCAATAGGTGCGGTTTACAATACTCCACTCCGACTTCGAATCACTGCCGACGCTCAGGGAACGATCACCTCGTCATGTGACGATCCGTCATTTGGCCAGACGGAAGACTTTGGACTTACCGTCCTTGAAAATACGGCTCCTCCAACTGCGCTTTTCAGCGCAAATATGACCACCGTCTGCGCAGGCGAACCTATTCAGTTTACAGATCTTTCTCAGAATTTACCCAACATGTGGTCATGGGATTTTGGTGATACCAACACCAGCACTGACCAAAACCCGGTGCATACCTACTTAACACCTGGGTCATTTAATGTGTCGTTGAACGTATCCAATCAAAGCGGATCAGACGCCATAACACAGACTGCTTTCGTTACGGTTTTAGATTCAAACGCTTGTGATACTACCCTACTAGGCAATTTCAACACGCAAACCGTAACAAGTTGTGGCGGTGTTATCACTGATATCAATGGTCCCAACGCAGACTATAATTTCTTTAGCAATGGAATTGTTTCCATTCAGCCAACAGGAGGAACCGTAGTTGTGCTTACGTTCTCGCAATTCGATATTCGGCCGCAGGATGATTTTATCGTTTACGACGGGCCAGATGAGCTGAGTCCGGTTATTGGCACCTTTAATG
>CAZPEQ010000295.1:0-3745 GCA_964585605.1 uncultured Weeksellaceae bacterium
AGAGCTAGAACGTCCTCTTGGTGTGTCCACTTGGATCAGGTACGTGCCAGGCTCTAGCTTAAACTGCATGACCGAGCCTGTTGGAATAGTGGACTCAAGCAGTTTACCCCCTATGTTGAAAATTTGGATCAATTCAACTTGATCCATCGGTCCTTCGAGAAAGAGGTCCCCTCTTAATGTTGGATTCGGGTACAGCACAAATCCCAGTTGATCCAATTCTGGAACCGATGTCCTATTATCACTCAAGGTATCGCCCACAATCAAGGTGGGGGACTGATCCGCATTATCGAACATGGTTCGGAAGCTATCTATCTCGGCGCTGTTGTAACTGAACATTTCTGCCATCCAACCAGGAGGTGCGGTTTGGTAATATACCCTCGCACTGATCTTGATCAAACCTGTGTAGTTATTCATAGGTACATGGTAATGGACAACATCGCTACCACTTCCTTCAACACCTAAGGCATCAAAATTGAAGTCTATATCGCTCGGAGGAACGTTCGTTATCTGCGTTGTATCATATGCAAAATGCGACGTACTGAATCCTGCTGGGGTGATCCTGTTGTCTTTCAGATTCTCATCCGCTCGCTCTAATACAGTGGTCTTATCGCCATTCACATCGCCCAACACATGTTCATATATCTGCACTTGGTCATTTTGGGAGATCACATCGTAGTGCGGTTCCCACGTCGGGTTGTGTCCTTCTACTTCATAATCACTTTGCAATACACCTGACTTGAAGAGGGTGTCATTCATGTCATCCAATACCACGAACTCGACGAATGCTCGACGAGAGGGGTAACCAGATGGGAATTTGTGCCCCGCTAAGTTGGTCAACTTCACATCTACAAATGCGGTATCCGACGTTCGCGCTGGAATGGATAGGTCCATCATCAAGGTTTGCTGTTGAAGCATGCGGTCAGTGCGCGCGATGGTACTGTCGAATTGTGTGGTATCTGCTGTTAAACCAAGTGCTTGAATATTCTCTCTTAACAGTTTCAGCATGAACACATTCGCTCCTTGGAAATGGTGCAAGCCATACGGCGTTTTTCCCGTTAAGAAGAGGTAGTTGGCAGAGATAACGACGGGATCATCTATCCTAGGCACATGGCATCCCTGACATGTTACCGAGCCATCATAGACCGAATTCACCCACTCGTGATAGGTAGCCTGTTCAACAAAATCATTCCCTGTAAGGTTCCCTTGAAGATCCACGGTTTGTGTAATGAGTGTGTGGCATCCTGCACAGAAAGTGCCTTCCGTTACATGATCACCCAATAGCGGTTCATAACCCACGAAGCTGATCATAGGAGCACCAAATACATTGTCGTAAGGGCCATAAGCCACACCGTTGGTATCGTATTTCAATTCACCAGAAAATAGTTGGCCAATGCTATCTGTAGATAGCATATGACAGGCTAGGCAGCTTACCCCGTCTATGCCCATTGGATCCACATCTAGATCAGCGATCGAATATGCTCCATTACCAGCTAATTTTTTATCAAAATGCCCCATGGGTGCGTGGCATGTCGTACACTTCGCCTCAAGTTCCGCTTTATGCGCCGTATCAACCATGGTCTCGTGGCTCACCTTGGCACGCCAGAAGGGGTCTCGCGCGCTGTTAGCCATCATGGTGGATCGCCAATCGTCCGACACATTCACATCCACACCGTTTGAATCCAGGCTAGCGTATTGATTCAGGTCTGGCCCGTGGCAACCATAACAATGGGCTGAGCCTCGGAAGTAGTTTCCTATTCCTCCGGGAAGACCGCTACCCGCAATGGACTCAAATTTTGCCAATTCCGCTTCGGAATGAAAGGCCTGGGCTTCTTCTACCACAGTATCGCTTACTGCCATAAACAAGGTGACCAGCAATGCCATTAAGCATACCACCAACGTCTTCTTCCCCACCGCAGCGTGTCTCATCAAACCTCTTATGGGTCAGCAAATTACAAAGGAAAGCGACACACTGCCACTTGGATGGCGACTATTCAATAACGCGAAAATGTAGATCAGCTTCCACGGCCCGCAGCTTTACGCTGTGTTGGAGCTTTTGCAGCAGATGATTTAGGTTTGGGAACTTTAGCGTTCGTTGCCTTCTTCTTGGCTGCAGTCTTCTTCTTTACCTTTTTCTCCACTGTGGGCTTATCCCCTTCTGTTGCGGAGGAGTCCTTCTCGGCTTCCGCAGCTGCCTCAACAGCCTTGTCGTATTCCCCAGTTTTGATAAGTAGGTTGTACCATTGAAATACCTTGCGAATGTCAGAGGTATGTACTCGCTCATCATCGAAATCTGGCAAGACCTCTTTGAACTTAGCTTCGAGTTCAGCTTTATCAACCTTGTGGTTGATGCTCTCTTTGCCGCTCTCTAACTCATGTAATTTTATCAGGACGTCTTTCAGCTCAATATCTTCACCCGTAGTGAACATACTTATTTCGTCAAGTGAACTAATGCGCACAGATAAGGGCACAGGAGTGCGCTTCCCGTCAATCAATGATTCAACAATAAGTGCTTGTCTTCCTTGAGCAATTACCTTATGGATGCCTGGTTTTCCTGAAACGGAGATGATGTTACTTAAATCCATGGAATGTATTTACACCGCAAAACTAAGGGTTCACCCCTACTTTCCCGAACATTTCTGATCAGGCATGAACCCGGACCAACTTTTGATGGTCAAGAGTATCTGATCCGTGCCTGTTTCCTTATCCACTAATTGTACGGTCTGCAATCTACCCGAAACTTGCGCCGGAATACCTTCTCGAACGTTGATATTCTGTTCTTCGAAACGCGATTGGATATCTGCCGCAGCAGGATCTAACCTGACCAAGAAGTCTTTCCCACTAGCACATTCGCGAACGTGCGACACCTTCGGATTATCAGGTGCGTAGTACGTACCCACCAAATCCACCTCTACCCCTGGAACTAAGGTTCCCTGTCTTCTTCCCAAGTCGTTCGCACCTGGTTGGTCTGAACCTGTATCTCCTTGCCAAACGATGGTCTCCGAATCTTTGATCTGGAAGGTGTATACTTCATTCCCATCGTTCGTGATGGTGATCATATCTCCTTCCTGTTTCCACCTGCCCCAAGTATGCTTGAGTGTTGTTCCTGAGGCGGTCTCCACTTTTTCATCTCGTACCAAGGCGGAACCTGTTGACCACAACATGGCATTCAACCGATGATTCTGACAATCAGCACAGGGTAACGCTCCTCCAAAGTGGCCTGATGTAAAGGGAGCTGGTTCTTTGGCCTTGACCGTTTCCGCTACGCTTGCACTTTCTTGTGTATCGTTACAAGCAGCGCATGTTAGAAGCCCAATTAACGAGAGGGCGAATACACGATTCATGTTTTTTGCTTTTTCTTCTTTGCCGCGGGGAACAAGATATTGTTCAGAATAAGTCTATAGCCCGGAGAGTTCGGAAAAAGGCTCAGATCCGTTGGTGGATCACCCACCATGTGCTGATAATCTTCTGGGTCATGACCACCGTAAAAGGTCCATTGGCCGAGCCCAAATTCGCCATGGATGTACTTCACGGTGCTACTCGCAGCACTTTCACCCATGATCAATACGTCTGATTTTACATATTGCTTTTTGAATGCAGTCGTTTGGCCCATGAAACCTTTGATGACTTGCATGTGGTTTTGGCAAAGCATGGTAGGCACCACATCCCACTTAGCCGAGAAATCGAACAGTGTGAAGAAATCTCGCTCTTGCGGAATAGGGCCGTGTATGTTGGTCGCGTCAATGGA
>CAZPEQ010000296.1:0-3743 GCA_964585605.1 uncultured Weeksellaceae bacterium
TTCAGCGCATGAGGTGGAGATCGCAGGCAAGAAAAAAAGCAAACTCAGCGCTAAACGGTTCATTATAGCTACAGGATCCAAGCCGGCTTCCTTGCCAGGGGTTACCATCGACAAGAAACGGGTCATTACCAGTACAGAAGCGCTGGAAATAACAACTTTGCCGAAAAGTATGGTCGTTATCGGCGGTGGTGTTATCGGCCTTGAATTAGGCTCTGTTTATGCGCGCTTAGGAACGAAAGTCACCGTTGTGGAATATACCAATGCGATCATTCCTACTATGGATAGGGCGCTTGGTAAGGAACTGCAACGTAGTATGAAAAAATTAGGTGTTGACTTTAAGCTCAGTCATAAAGTCACCGCGGTGAAAGCAACTGCAAAGTCTGCTACAGTTACCGCAGATGATCCCAAAGGAAATAAAGTAGAGTTCAAAGCAGATTATTGCTTGGTGGCGATTGGTCGTCGGCCATATACCGATAAGCTTGGCTTAGATAAAGCAGGTGTTAAGCTAGACGAGCGCGGGCGTGTGGAAGTGGATGGAAACCTGCTCACCTCCGCGTCTAACATCTACGCTATTGGTGATGTGGTTAAGGGCCCCATGCTTGCGCACAAAGCAGAAGAAGAAGGTGTATACGTTGCTGAGCATATGGCTGGGCAACATCCGCATATGGATCACCACTTAATACCTGGGGTTGTTTATACATGGCCAGAAGTTGCTGCTGTGGGTTCCACGGAAGAACAGCTTAAAGAAAAAGGTGTCCAGTATAAAGTGGGCACTTTCCCATTCAAGGCAAGTGGCCGAGCGCGAGCAAGCATGGATACTGATGGCTTGGTGAAGATCCTGGCAGATGCGGAGACCGATGTTGTCTTAGGTGTTCATATGGTTGGGCCACGTTGTGCTGATATCATTGCAGAGGCTGTCTTAGCAATGGAGTACAAATCAACGGCAGAGGATATGGCACGTATCTGTTATGCACATCCAACATTCACGGAGGCGGTGAAGGAAGCCGCTCTTGATGCAACGGCCAAGCGTGCTTTACACATCTGAGAGAAGCAGATTAAAACGACTAACGCTAGTTGATTCTTGCATAAGTGAGTCGGCTGAATAGTGTCGATTGGGTTAGGTCAATGATTGGGTGAGAACAGCGTTCACGTTCAGGAGCAATTCCTTTTCTTCAGGTAACGCCAAAAGAGAAGGGACCTCGAAAGGTCCCTTCTTCAAATATCTTTTGGTGAATCGCTTAGTTAAGTACGATCCTTCGGGTCAATACATCTCTACCGTTGTGCAATCGCAATGTGTAAACACCAGTTGCAATGTGTCCTTTGTTGAAACTCAAGTTGGTGATACCTGAGTTGATTACCTGAGAAGAACGTGTCAACAATTCCTTGCCTTGCACATCAATGAGGGTAAGGTCAAAATTATCCAGATCGCTAGAGCTAACGACCAATGTGACCGTAGAGCCGTCATCCCATGCATTTACGATTTGTACCCCGTTAGCCCCTTCACAACCACCTGCAATGATATTGCTGGTTTCAGAAGTTCCATCGTAGTCAGTTTGCACGAGGCGATAGTAAGCTAGCGTTGTTGGATTGGCATCTACAAAAGAATATTCGATGGTCTGCACGCTGTTACCTGCACCTTGCACGGTGCCGATGCTTGTCCACTCCAATCCATCTTCGCTTTTCTCGATACTAAAGAAGTCGTTGTTCGACTCCGTTGCTGTCGCCCACTCCAACGAAACAAAGTCTCCGCGACATTCAGCGTTGAAACGAACCAACTCAACAGGAAGTGGGTTCGAAAAGCTGGCCAATGTCCAAGAACGGAAGAAGTCAGCGTTAGAAGGTAATGTGACGGCATTAACCGTATTCACGGCACCACCGGCCCATACTCCTAGAGGAAGCAAATCTCCCCATTCGTTCGTACCATCATTGAAACGCTGAGCGCCAACATTAGAACCACTTGTGATGGCATTGCCACCCACTACATCAGTAGCCGGATCGTAGCGGAAGGTTAAGCGTGGGGTTGGTCTTGTCGTGTAACCATACGTGGCGTCGCTTGGATCGATAATCCAAAAACGGTCCACAGCATTGTCAGAATTGTTGACCAACGTTAACAGGTTATTCATATGCGTCACATTGGAAGGACGATATAGGTCGTTATTCCAGTTAGCTCCTGGTGTATTCTCATGATTGTAAGTAGAGAAAACGACACTTCCGTCAGCAGAACCTGCAGCGGCAACGAAATAAGTTAATGGAATCTTCACACCTGAGTTGTTGGTGTAAGGAATCGTATATGTACCAGTTCCATTACCAATATTCCAACGAATACGGTCTTCTTCCGCTTCACTTGAAACATTACCACCCGAACCAGAAGTAGTTATGCCATTGGGATTGCTGTGATCGATAACAACCGCGGCTCCGCCGTCGATGACCAACCAAGCATCATTGTTCAAATTAATCCTTGTTTGGCCCAAACAAGCTAATGACGCTGAGAGAAGAGTAACTGTAAGTAAATTTTTCATCATGGCTATCTCAAATTTACGACGATCTATGCAGTTTTCCACAAGAGGATCCTGAAAGAACTGTCGATGAATCTCTGCACGGATTGAATACCTACGGTGGAGAAATCCAGTCTGAGTGAGAATTAGTGGGCTCTTTTTGAGGCTAATGTTCTGATTGTCAGAAGATTGACTCAAATTATTGCTGTGTAATCCTTCTTAAACTCATAATAAAGACGAAGAAGTTGATCAGTGGTTGCCCCGTTGAATAGCTTTTTTCAGAACTTTATCGAACATTTTTAGCATTTAAACCCTCTGAAAGCCCAATTCACCCCATTTGACGCGACTTCGCTGCGATCTGAACAAGATTTCTTGTTTCAGCGATCGCAGGACAAAGAGACCTTGGCGCTTGGTGCAGAAGAACGATTTGTGGCTATTTCGGCAGAAAATGGCTTCAACCAACTTGCCGCCTTTTTGAATCGCATGAAGGCCCCCGTATTCGGTCATATTTCATACGATATGAAGAATGACGTAGAAGCCTTAAATAGTATGGGAGAGGATCGAATCGCTTTCCCGCCCATGGCATTCTTCAGGCCGACACTGGCCTTTAAGCGGCACACTGGGCAAGATTGGGAACTCACCACAGGATCAGGCCATTTCCCGCTCACATCAGCCAGCCGGCAGGAGAGCGATTCTGTTTCTGGGCATTTACCCGACTTGAACTTAGCCCTTACGAAAGAAGAATACCTCCAAGCGGTTTCAACCATTCAGGAACGATTGCAGCGTGGCGATATTTATGAACTGAATTACTGTGTAGAACATACGGGGCAGGGGGAGGTAGACCCGTTTGTATTGTTCAATCACCTAGATGCGCAAATACGAGCGCCTCATGCAGCGTTTTACCGTTGTAAGGACCACTTTGCAATATGTATGAGTCCAGAGCGCTTTCTAAAGGTTGAGGATAGAGCGATCGTGACCAGGCCCATGAAAGGAACACGTCAGCGTTATGCCGACCCCGAAACAGATCGTGCAGCAAGAATGGAGCTGTTGCATGATGAGAAAGAACGTGCTGAGAATATCATGGCAGTAGATGTTGCCCGCCACGATCTTTCTCGCGTTGCAGAATCAGGTTCGGTTCATGTAGAAGGACTATGCGAAGTGCGCACATTTTCCAATGTGCACCAGATGATAAGTACAGTAAAAGCTGATTTACGTGAGGGCCTCGATCACGTCGACTTATTAAAGGCC
>CAZPEQ010000297.1:0-3742 GCA_964585605.1 uncultured Weeksellaceae bacterium
AGCGGTGCATTGTCTGTATCCGGTTGGAACAGATCATAGACGATCGGTCGACTCCGTGACCCGTCTATTTGGATGTTTCTAGATATTCGCATCACTTAATTGTGAAAGCAAGATACCTTCACGAACGCAATGGGCCACCACCATGATCATGGGCATGCGCATAAAAGCGTAAAGAACATCCGTACCGCGTTCTTTCTGAATTTGGCATTTACCATTGCGGAGATCATTGGAGGTATTTGGACCAACAGCGTAGCCATTGTAGCTGACGCTGTGCATGACCTTGGAGATAGTTTATCCCTCGGTTTTTCTTGGTACCTAGAATCGAAAGCACGGCAGAAACGCGATAACAAATTCTCATTCGGTTACCAACGCTTCTCCTTACTAGGTGCGTTGATCAATGGCTTAGTTCTGCTCGTGGGGTCTTTTTTCGTATTGAGTGAAACCGTACCGCGCTTGTTGAGCCCAGAACCCACACATGCGCAAGGCATGTTGTACTTCGCATTGTTGGGCGTTGCAGTGAACGGTGCTGCTGTTCTGAAACTGAAAGGCGGTCGCACGCAGAATGAAAAAATGTTGACCTGGCATTTAATGGAAGATGTATTGGGCTGGGTCGCCGTATTGATCGTGAGTATTGTACTACTTTTCACGGATTGGTACATTCTGGATCCGATCCTCTCCATACTTATTCTCGCCTTCATTCTGTACAACGTGGCCCGGAACCTCAAACAAACCATGATGGTGTTCTTGCAGGGTGTGCCAGAAGAGGTAGACTTAGAAGCGATCAAATCAGATATAGAAGCGATCCCTCAAGTCCATTCTCTGCATCAATCGTATCTCTGGTCCTTAGACGGGGAGAAACATGTGCTATCCGTACATGTCGTAGCTGAGCCCGTTGAATCCGTGTTAGCGTTAATGCAGATCAAGCAACAAGTACGGGAGGTGCTGAGAAAATTCCCTATTCATGACGCCACGATCGAGATCGAGTTTGAAGGAGAGCATGAGGTAAGAGGTTAATAACGTCGTGTCTCAATGAATCGCTTAGCTTCGAACATTCATGAAAAAATACCTCCGCCAGTTCGGTGGCAAACTCACCAAAGACCTTAAAGCACGTTATGCCGTATCAGGGCACTGGAATGGCAAAGCCTTTGAAAATCCCGTATTGACCAAGATCGAATTCAACTTGGTGGATATACCCAAGTTACTGCATGAACGTTTCTGCACGAACGCTGATCGCGAACCCGAAACCTTGTTACCCTGTGCGGATCTTGACCTGGATTCGTTCTTGGCTGAATCGGACAAGGCGAAGATGGTCTGGTTCGGCCACTCGGCTGTTCTCTTCAACATAGCAGGCAAGATCGTATTCATCGATCCCATGATGGGAGCTGATGCTTCGCCCATTGCTCCTTTCAGGACAAGGCGATTCACAGGAAGTTTACTACATGTGCTTCATCGTATCCCGCGGTTGGATGCTGTGCTTATCACGCATGACCATTACGATCATTTGGATATGGACAGCATGGACATTTTGATACCCAAAACAGATAAGTTCATCACAGCGCTAGGCGTAGGTAGACACTTACAAGCTTGGGGGGTTCAGGCTGATCAGATCACCGAAATGGAATGGTGGAATGAAACATACTTTGATCAATTGAAGATCACGCTCACGCCAAGTAGACATTCATCAGGTCGAGCGGTCAGTGATCAATCGGGTACACTATGGGGAGGTTGGGTGCTTGATTCCGGAGAGGAACGGATCTATTTCAGTGGCGATGGAGGCTATGGTGAGCATTTCAAAGAAGTAGGGGAGCGGCTTGGGCCATTTGACCTAGGCTTCATGGAATGTGGCCAGTACAATGAAAAGTGGCGCGTCATTCACATGCACCCCGATGAAAGTGTGCAAGCAGCCTTGGATGCGCGTGTCAAGAAGAGCATGCCCGTGCATTGGGCAGGATTCGCACTGGCGATGCATGATTGGAAAGAGCCAGCGGAAGCATTCGCTGAACACGCCGTGTTGTCCAACTTGAAAACAGTATTTCCAGCAATAGGGGAATCCTTCAACTTGAACTTTTCAGAGGAGAATATGTGGTGGCAGAATCACCGCTAAGACTTCACCTCCTCGGTACCATCGGCGTGTAAGGCGAAGCGACCTTTGTCACGTGGATGTGCTACTTCACGTTCATTCCAAGGCCAGCCACCGAATTGAGTGCGGCCATATTCCTTCATCGTCTCCCGGATCTCTTCTGCGGTGTTCATCACAAAAGGCCCGTGCTGCACTACAGGTTCTCCAATAGGCACGCCTTCTAGGATAAGTAAAAACGCTTCTTCCGATCCATTGCGAAACAACAGGTCTTCACCTGCAAGGGCTTCAACCCGATGATCAGCAGAAACGGGAATACCATCGACCTCCAATTGACCACCTTTGTAGAAGAATAGTGTTCGGCTAGCTGCAGGGTTCGTTGCAGGTAAGGTCCATTCGGCGTTTTGTTCCATACGTACCGTATATACGCCAACCGCATGGTCCGGTTCAGCTGCCCATGAATCCGGTGTTGGCGCAGGGGCAGGGGTTCCATTCAGATTTCCAGCCACGATGTCGATATGCGTTTTGCGCCCCTGTTCGTCTTGTTCCACTTGAACAGGGATCGACTCTTTCCACAGCATTTTGAAGTGAGGCTCAACCAGCTTAGAGCGTTTGGGTAGGTTCAGCCAGATCTGGAAGATCTCAAGTGTATTGGGTGCATCGTCGTGGAGTAAGGGAAACATTTCAGAATGTTGGATACCACGACCTGCGGTCATCCATTGCACATCACCGGCCATGAAGCGTCCAGCTGCCCCGAGTGAGTCGCTGTGATCAACAACACCTTCTTTATTGATGGTGATCGTTTCGAACCCACGATGCGGATGATAGGGAAACCCGGGCATTGTACTACCGTGATACATGCGCCAACCGTCCTTGATCGTGAAATCCTGACCGATAGCCCGGCCTTGTAGTTCTTCTACACGAACACCCATTTGATCGTTACCGGATGGATACAGGTCTCGGTGGTACGCACAGAAAAGGAACGGGTCTTGGGTTTTCCAGGGAAAGCCGAGTGGTTCTACAGATATGATCTTGCTTGATGGAGTGCTCATGGTACTAGCAGTTGAATAACAAAATTAACGATGTGAACTATGTGAATAACCGCTGAAAACTGAACACCAGTAATGTATGTACATGCAAGTACTTTTGGTACCTCCAAAATTTGCGGAAAAGAAATTATGAAAGGTACCCCAATATCTGTAAAAGAGGCTGCGAAGAAACTTGCACTTAGTCCGCAGCAGGTGCGCAATTTATGTAGAGATAAAAAGCTAGGTGCCACGAAGGTTGGGAATTCGTGGGTACTTACTGAAGAGCAATTACAGGCATATAAAACCACACATTCTTGCGGAACCACACAAGATCATGTGAGGAAAGGGAAAAAGGGTAATTCGAAAAGCGCAAAGCAGCCGATCGCCTTGTCGTTCTTCTCAGGTGCCATGGGCTTAGACCTTGGCATCGAACGGGCTGGTTTTCATACGATCCTGGCCTGTGAGGTGGACAAGGCCAGCCGAAAAACGATCGCGAAGAATCGACCTGACATGGCGCTGATCGGTGATATCCGAGATCATTCAGCGGAATCGATCCGAACGCACGCCGGAATTGAGCCAGACACCGAGATCGACCTCGTAGTGGGCGGACCTCCATGTCAAGCTTTCAGTACGGCAG
>CAZPEQ010000298.1:0-3733 GCA_964585605.1 uncultured Weeksellaceae bacterium
CCCAATCCAGCTGCTAACTCTTTGTTCGTTGAGAACACCCCCACCCCCCTGCTGGTTAGGCTATATGATACCCAAGGGAGGATCGCCGTATCGGTTTCCAACGCAGCAGAACTTGATGTTCGAACACAACCAGCAGGCTGGTACTTGGTTGAAGTACATACAGGAAGTCAGATCCTGAGAACCTCCGTGGTGATTAAAAAGTAAATAGCCTGCCACTGTCGTGATGTGGTTTTCTTTGTGCACATGCATCAACGTGCCTTCTACGCGGTTGTTCTTGCAGCTTGTCTGGCAGGTTCCAACGGCGTGTTGATCAAACATATGACCTCGCTGACACCAGGCGCTATTGCATTCATACGCGCCATTGTACCATCGGCCATACTTGTGCTTTGGTTAACGAAAGAGCGGCCTAACATACTGCGCGGGAATACCAGAAAGATGGTTGGCGCATCCGTGATCAATGCGGGGCGTATGTACCTGTATTTGATTGCATTCACTTACACCTCTATTGGCAATGCAGTGATCATTTTCTACTCCTGGCCCATATTTGCCGCAATCTTCAGTGTTATTTTCCTGAAGGAGCGTATATCGACCAAACAAAGTCTGTTGATCGCCTTGGCCTTCTTCGGCCTCCTCCTTGCCTATTCCAACAAGTCCTTCAGTTTCGAGGACAAGGATTTCGTAGGTATGCTAGCCGCCATAGGCTCCGCTATCGGTTACGCCATTACCGTAATCATTTTCAAATCAGAAAGTGACAACTACCACCGCAACGAAACCATCTTTTTCCAGAATATAACTGGAGCTATCGTTTTCCTGCCCTTCTTTTGGATCAACTGGCCGGTTGCGGATATCAATCATATTGGATTCGGTGTTGGTT
Source organism: uncultured Weeksellaceae bacterium (assembly GCA_964585605.1). Taxonomy (GTDB): domain Bacteria; phylum Bacteroidota; class Bacteroidia; order Flavobacteriales_F; family PHOS-HE28; genus CAZPEQ01. The sequence continues at coordinate 875 of CAZPEQ010000298.1, forward strand.
ACGCGTTCCTGATCGGTATCGTTGTGGCCAGTCTCTTCTTCTTTGGCTTGAAATACTTGAAGGCGTCCACTGCTTCGTCCCTGATGTACTTAGAAGTCGTGAGCTCCGTTTTATTTGGGTTCCTCGTGATCAACGAACAGCTGAGCACAGAAATGATTTTGGGTGGTGTGCTGATCATTGCCAGTAGTTTTCTATTGAACCGAGTGAAGTGATAAGGATAACATTTAATTTGTGGTCAATACAGATGCATTTCGCCCTTCGAATTACTTTTTTCAGTGCACTGCTCGGCTTTGCATTGAACACCAGTGCTCAAGAGTTCCCTGACCTCACGGTTCCACCGATGGAAAAGACGTTTTGGCAGAGCGGTCAAGAACAGGTTTTGTATTGGCCCAATGGTACAATTCAAGTTGATTACGTTGTCCTAGAAGGGACTCAAAAGTTGCGTCGTGAGTTTTATGAAAGTGGTAATCTGAAGTCTACACAAGAAGTCCATGAAAGCAGGTCTTCTAATTCAACAATGACAACCAAAGATGGAATCACAACCACGACCAAAAGTGAAGGGATTAAGCATCAAAGATGGGGAGTTTACCTAGCGTACTTGGACTCACCCGATTCTACGATACGTTTGAAGGGCGAATTCAAATCGTCGACCAATTTCTTTAGTGTGCAGTCTGGAAAAAAGACCGGAGAGTGGCTGCTCTATGATTCCAGTGGAACGGTTGAATCGTGCACTTTTGTTGAAGGCAAAAAGCAGGTGAATTACGCCATGTACTCAGCCCCCGACATGGAACATCTTGTGACTAAAGGGAAATTCTTCCCGCAATCCATTTCGGAATCATATGAGACCGTTGACAATGACACGGGCGCGATCAGCCAGCACTTTATACAGCGAGTCGAATGGCTGCCTAGCGGAAGGTGGATTTACTTCGATGAAACCGGATCCCCTGTAAAAACAGAAGATTTTGGACTCCCCGCGAAGCAATAACAATGCGAATCGACAAATTCATGTGGTGTGTACGCAAGTACAAAACGCGGAGCAAGGCGACCGCTGCGTGCAATAAAGGGCACATCAAATTGAACGATTCTGATATCAAGCCCTCGGCCAACGTGAAGGTTGGCGATACGGTTTCGTACCGCGTGCCCCCTATTTGGAAACAGTACGAGGTCTTGGAAATACCCAAAAGTCGTGTTGGGGCAAAGTTGGTTGACGACCTCGTTAAAGAAACCACACCTTGGGCCGAACTGGAGAAGTTGGAGATCGCGGTATTAGCTCAAAAGCATGAGCGTCCGCGTGGTGCGGGGCGGCCTACGAAGCGAGAACGCCGGGATATGGACCGCTTGAAAGACTGAGCGACCGTTTGACATTTTTTTAGCTTCGTTAACAACTGACCGCCTGTAAGTCAGCTAATTTCGGGATGTTCTAAAAACAAACTCTATCATGAGAACCACCAAAATCACACTTGGACTTTGCGCACTTCTACTCCTTGCAGGTCCCGTATTCAGTCAAAATGAAGAAGATCGAAAAGTGTCTGTAGACATTGAGGTTGAAGAGAACGGTGAAACCAAAACAATCAAGAAAGAATTCATCTTACGCGATGGCCAAAGTCTTGATGAGGCATTGAAGGAACTCGGTATCCTCGACGAACTCGGTAACATTGAGTCTGATGAACGTTTAGAGATCGACATCCGCCGTATTCTGGAAGATGCTGAAAAAGACATCCAACTCCGCTTCTACAATCAAGATGGTAATGGAATGCTCTTCGGTGATGCGGGAACAAAACCTCAGCTTGGGGTTCACCTCGATTCAAACGATGACGGAGCGTGCATAACCAAAGTAGTTGCAGGTTCAGCCGCTGAAGAAGCCGGGTTGATAATCGGTGACTGCATCACCAAAGTCAATAAAACTGACATCACCAATGACGGCGATTTGATCGAAGCGATCCGTTCGCTGGAAGTTGGCGATGATGCGAAGATCACTTACACACGGGGGAACAAGAAGAAGACTACTTCCGCAACCTTACAGGAAGACCAAGATTCGTTCTCCTTCATGTGGAAAGGCGATGAAATGCCTTCCACTTGGCGCGAGAAGAAAAGAGCCATGTTCTTTGAAGGGTCTAGTGCCTTCTTAGGTGTACGTGGAGACAGCAGTGAAGAGGGATTGGTCGTAACACAGGTCATTGAAGGTACCGCCGCTGAAAAAGCCGGGCTACAAGAAGAAGACGTTATCAAGTCATTCAATGGGCAATCAGTTCATAATATCAGCGAATTAGCTGAGAAAATCAAGGAACTTGCTCCAGGTGATGAAGTGATCATGGAGGTCAGTCGTTTAGGAGAACAAGTCACCTTGGTGGCTGCTTTGGGCGAACATGAAAGAGAAGGGCATGGACACCATATACAAGGAAAGCCTTATGTCTTCTTGTTTGACTCGGACGATGAGGACGTAGAAATAGACTTTGATATAGACGAGGACTTTGATTTCGACTTCAACATTAAAGGCATGAGCGAAAAAGAAGAAGCTGAATTCAGAGCGGGCATGGAAGAACTGCAAGAGTCGTTGGAAGAACTTCGCGAGCAAATGAAGGAATGGAAAGGCGATGTTCGAGAAATGCGCGTGATCATTCAAGCCGAAGAATTGAGTGACGACGATATCGAAGTGTTGGAGCGATCCGGCGTAGAAAATCTGGACAAGGAGCTGGATGTAGAACTGGGTTTATTCCCGAATCCAAGCGATGGCCTATTCCAGTTGAATTTCACGCCTAACTCGCGTGGAGACCTGAGCGTTGAGGTATTTGATACCCGTGGCAATCAGGTGTACCTAGAAAAGCTCATTGATGTGGAAGGCCCCTACAATGGTCGCAT
>CAZPEQ010000299.1:0-3727 GCA_964585605.1 uncultured Weeksellaceae bacterium
CCGGCGCAACAGGTGAATAATATGATTCCCTCCAATACTCAATGAATCACCATCACCAGTGATCATCCATATACTCAGCTCAGGGCGCACGCTGCGCAAACCACTGACAATAGCTGGTGCACGACCGTGGATACTATGCATACCGTAGGTATCCATGTAGTACGGGAAACGCGAACTGCAACCGATCCCACTAATGAACACGATCTCCTCTTTCGGGCGACCCGCATCTTTCAAGACGGTTTGTACTTGCTTCAATATGGAATAATCTCCACACCCCGGACACCAACGCACATCCTGATCACTACTGTAGTTCAATGGGGCTTTCGTTGTCATTCGTTCAATAGGTCAAGTAGCTTAGTGCGCACCTCTGCTGCCGTGAATGGCATACCCTGCACTTTGGTGAAAGACTCAATATCAATCAGGTATTCTGCACGAAGGACAGAGGCCAATTGCCCTCTGTTCATCTCCGGTAAGATCACTTGCTTAAAACGTCCTAGGATGCTTCCGAGTTCTTTCTGGAAAGGCATCAGATAGCGCAAGTGTAAGTGGGCGACTCGTTCGCCATCTTCATTGATCTGCTGTACTGCAGTGCGCACCGTTCCGTAGGTGCTTCCCCAGGTAAGCACGAGTAAGTCCCCGCTCTCAGGCCCTGCATCTAACATCAACTCAGGTAGCGTATTCGCGACGTTCTGCACTTTCTGCTCACGCAGTTGAACCATCTTTTCGTGGTTCTGCGGGTCGTAGCTTACGTTACCCGTTTCATCTTCTTTCTCCAAACCACCTATGCGGTGTTGCAAGCCTTCCATTCCCGGGATCGCCCATTCTCTTACACCTTTTTCATCGCGCACATAAGGCAGGTATTTCACCCCTTCCCTCTCATTGAACGATGCGTCGGGTTTGGCAAAAGGAACCTTGATTTCCGTAAGGTCATTCGCTTGGGGAAACTGCCACGGTTCTGAACCATTGGCGATGTAGCCATCGGATAAATACATGACCGGTGTCATGTGTTCTATTGCGATCCGTGCTGCTTCAAAAGCGGTCTCGAAACAGTCGCTTGGTGTGCTGGCTGCGATCACCGGTATTGGCGCTTCACCGTTGCGGCCGTACAGCGCTTGAAAAAGATCTGACTGCTCTGTCTTTGTCGGCAAACCTGTGCTTGGCCCTCCCCGTTGCACGTTAACAACTACCAACGGTAATTCTAAGATCATAGCCAAACCAATGGCTTCTCCCTTTAACGCAATGCCCGGACCAGAGCTGGCTGTTACGCCCATAGCGCCACCATACGATGCGCCTATTGCCGAGCAAACCGCAGCTATTTCATCTTCTGCCTGGAAGGTCTTTACCCCGAAGTTCTTGTGGCGCGAAAGCTCATGGAGAATGTCACTCGCTGGGGTGATCGGGTAACTGCCGTAGAATACTTCAAGTTTACTTTTTTGTCCTGCAGCTACTAGGCCTAATGCCGTTCCTTTATTTCCAGTTATGCTTCGGTACGTTCCCGGCTTCAATTTCGCAGGGGCCACTTGAAAGCGGGTGGTAAATGTTTCGCTGGTATCCCCAAAATGATAGCCTGCTTTCAGCGCTTTCACATTGGCTTCGAAAATAGCTGGTTTCTTGCCGAATTTGCTTTCCAGGAAGGCGATCGTTCGATCTAACTTCCGGCTGTACATCCAGTCGATAAAGCCGAGCACGAACATGTTCTTACACCGATCCTTGTCCTTTGGGCCAAGCTCGGTTTCCTTCAAGGCCTCCCGGGTCATTTTCGTGACCTCGACCTTGTGCACGGTGAACGCGTTCAGTGTCGGACTGGCTAACGGGTCCTCGCCGTCAACATGCCCGCTTAGCGTGAGGTTCTTCTTGTCAAATCCGTCAAGGTTAGCAATGAGGATACCGCCTTTGCGTAACTTACCGATGTTGCTCTTCAAAGCCGCGGCATTCATCACCACCAAACAATCGCATTGATCGCCCGGCGTATGGACTTCCACACTTCCGAATTGGAGTTGATAACCAGAAACACCCGCCAAGGTGCCTTGTGGCGCCCGAATCTCCGCAGGGAAATTGGGGAAGGTGCTCACATCATTACCGAACAAGGCGTTCGTATCGGTGAACTGAGAACCGGTCAACTGAATGCCATCCCCACTATCACCCGCAAAGAGAATCACCACGTTCTTCTTGTCAGCTACTGTTTTCGTACTACTCATAAACTGTAGGCAAAGGTACGCCAGTTGGGAAAGGGAACGCTAGACGATAGGAATTGTTTGGAGCTTAACGGAAATTGTGGAATGGACGCTTAGTACCCGCCCTTCATTTGCAGCCAACGATAGTGGACTTCAAGGTTATGCACAAGAAACAAGGCCGCTACTGCTAGATATACCAAGAACGCTTTGATTCGATTTTGTCGATCCGCGAAATCTTCGATTTTGAATATTAAATGGAGAAAAATCAACTGAGTCAGGATAATGCCAACAAAGGCTGCTTGATTGAGCCGACCGTCCCAACCATAATTCAGTGCAAGAATTTCCTGTTTCAGGAGTAACAATACAATCAATTCACACACGACAAAGGCAATGCAGAACCACATTAAACCTGAGGTCTTTTTCGCGAACATCCTAATTGCGCTGTTATTGACAACGAAGTCAAAGAGATTGACATAAACGAAGATACTTGCTTCCGCTTCGACTTTCTAGTCCCGCAACCTAAAACGCTTCCAAAATTTCTTCTGAGCACCGAAATAAGTTTTAAAGGCTAAAGAATCATCGTAGGCCCAAAACGCCATGATTCCACCTCCATAAACTTCTCCGCCAGGAGGAATGAAATGAACATAGATCAATACGTCCTCCCGTTTCCGAAGGGCTGCTAGTATTGTGGAATTCGAAACCACTTCAAATCCACCGGTTAGGTACTTCTCGACATCTTTCTGTTCGAATTCAGCATCATCAGGTATTAACATTTTCTTTCCTCGATACTTATGTAAATTATCGAGCAAATATGTCCTATAGCCGCTAGTCCCGAATATTCCAAATTGGCCAAATCCTTCGGGGTTAATCAATACTAACTCAAGGAAATCATTAAGCAAAGTCAAATACAACCGATATTCTTCTTTCGACAGCACCAGTTTGGGCAATAGATTACTTACCACGACATCATCGGGCAAGTACTTACCATCTGAATTATATCGGCGAACAATTCCTACGAACAGGTTTCCTCTTACTATAGATTTTGTACTCGCCCCACTCCAAGAAATTTCACCCGTCCTCAAATTTGTTTTCGATTTCGGACCATATGTAATAGTAAGTTGCATGTCACCAAGTACCAGGTACCATTCTGCAGAGTCTGGCTCAGATACTCCGCTTGCCGGGTTGTCAAACTTGTAATTGCAAAACGTCCATTTCTCCTCAATTGCAGAACTGAAAGCACGAAAGTTGGAAAAATCACTCGGTTTAGCTGTAAAAAAATCTGGCTTCACTACCACTACTCCTCGATTACGAATTCGTTGAGCGTCTTGCTTGGTAAAACCCTCACTTCTGCCCAAACAGACAGTCGCAAGCATAAAAGCCCCAAAAAACAACCCATATTTCATCTGACTTCAATAATACATTTTAAGCGTAATAAATCTTACACTAACCCACATTCACCGCCTCTACTCCTTTTACATTCGGAGCTACTTTCTTGATAGCCTCCTCTACACCTGCTTTCAAGGTCATGGGGCTCATGCTGCAGGAAACACAGC
>CAZPEQ010000300.1:0-3711 GCA_964585605.1 uncultured Weeksellaceae bacterium
GTTTCATACACACCAAGGCACCGAGTTTGGCAATACAAATGCGAATGCGGAGAACGTACCTCGGTCAGGGGGCAATGCCAATTGCGATACAGATGGGGATTTACTCTGCGATACCGAGGCTGATCCACGTCATGATGGAGTGGATTTTGATAACGCAAACTGTGCGTATACGGGTAGTGAAACGGACATTAATGGGGTCACTTACACGCCTCCTGTCGGTAATATCATGTCCTATTACCCTGACTTTTGTACATCCTCATTTACGGCCGAACAATACACGCGAATGACCCAAGGGTTAATGACCCGACTTGGGCATTCCACGTATTCGCTTACGGCGCCACCAATGAGCGTTAATGCACCAACCAGTTTGAATGTTTCCTTGAGCAATAACGCATTGGACCTCACTTGGATTGACAATGCCACGAATGAAATGGGATACCTTATCGAGCGATCCACAACTTCTGCTGTTGCGGGTTTTCAGGCATTGGCTTATGGCGCCACGGGTGTTAGTGCTACCACTTACTCCGACAATACATTAGCGTCGAATACGACCTATTACTATCGTGTGAAGGCCTCGAATGGAGATTGTAACTCATATAGCAATGTAGCGACTTTTACCACTGGCTTGTTCTACTGTACACCTTCCTATTCGGTCCCTTGCGATGGAGCTTTTGATGTGAGCATAGACCTGTTTTCGTTTACAGGAGAAACCACAGATATCAGCAACGTGAATAGTAACTGTTCGCCGGAGGGCTTTGGAGATTTTACAGCAATGAGCGCAGACGTTGTAGCAGGTTCAACCTACAATTTTACAGCGGCGGCATTATCAGGTGCGGGCAGTTTCTTCAATCAATCCGTGCAGATCTGGATTGACCTGGATCAGAACGGATCATTCGAGGATGCAGGGGAAACAATGCTTGCAACGCTCGGAAGCATGACCCCCACGCACAATGGGGTAATTACAATTCCTCCTACGGCACTTAATGGCTCAACAAGAATGCGGGTTAGAGGTTTTGAGCTCAGTAATGGGTGTGCAGGCCTTACTTCGTGCAACAACTGCCCTTTCGGTGAAACGGAAGATTATACACTGAATATTTCGGGTGGGGTTGATCTAAACGTTTCGGTAAGAATAAAAGCGTTTCTACAGGGAGGCTTTAATGGAACCGATATGGATGATGATCTGCGCACCTTGGCACACATCCCGAGCGCAGAACCCTACAGTTCGATTTTTGGACATGTTGGCGATGGAGGAGGAGAAACGGTTTCTAGTGCAGTACTTGCCTCAAGTGGCTCCAATGCCATCGTAGATTGGGTTTATGTGGAATTGCGAGATAATGCGAATAGTGCGAGTGTTGTTCATACTCGTTCAGCTCTTATTCAAAGAGATGGTGATATTGTAGACACCGATGGAACCAGCGCATTGTCGTTTTCGGCGACTGCTGGCAATTACTACGTGGCGCTCAGGCATCGAAATCATTTAGGTATTATGAGTGCTTCTCCAATAGTCTTGGGCAATGTGCCGACTACTGTCGATTTCTCATTACCAACAACGCCAACCTTTGGCAGCGAAGCCCAGTCCTTGGAGTCTGGTGTTAACCTCATGTGGCTTGGAGATGTAAATACAGATGGAACCTTAAAGTACATTGGTGCGGACAATGACCGTGACATCATATTGGTCGATATTGGAGGGAGTATCCCAACAGCTACCGTTGCAGGGTACATGAATGCTGATCTCAATATGGACGGAAGTGTGAAGTACATCGGTGCAGATAACGATCGAGATTTGATATTGATCAACATAGGAGGCAGTGTTCCAACAGATATCCGTACAGAACAACTGCCATAACTTGACTGGCATTCCTTGTTTGTTTACCTTTAATGTTGTGCGATTCACTATTGCATAGTGACCTTTGGCTTAACTTCTGGTCAGAACGTTAAAGCCAATACCCAAATGAGTCTAAATAATTTGACCCTTAACCTGCTATTGGTTATCGGCAGTACATGTTCTTTTTCTGTGGTGGCGAATGATCTGACGGTGTCTAATGTCTCATTAGGGGCGCAGAATATGACCGCCAATACGCAAGAACTGAATTTTGACCTTGCTTGGGATAATTCGTGGAGGACATCAACATTGGAGAGCAATAATGATGCAGTTTGGGTTTTTGCCAAGTACAGAATTCAGGGTTCTACCACATGGTCGCATGTCACCTTAAGTCAGAGCGGTGCGGTAACTGCTCCAGCAGGAGCAGAAGTCATAGTTACTCCAGATGAGTTAGGCGCGTTTGTGCAACGTGACGCTGATGGAATAGGGGACGTCAATTTTTCGGGAATCACCGTTACGTGGGATCGAAATGCAGACGGTGTACTTGCCGATGATATTGTAGAAATATGCGTGCTGGGCATTGAAATGGTATTTGTTCCTACCGGAGGGTTTCAATTGGGAGATGGATCACTTGCACCTACCGGAAACCTAACAACCGCCGATTCCTTGCCTTTCAATGTGACGAGTGAAGCAAGTCTTGTGTTGGGTGGAACATCCTTGACATCGATTCGATCACTTAACGCTAGTTCTCAGGCTGTAGTTGATGATTTTAACGATGTAAATGCAGTCACCTTACCTACAGCATTTCCAAAGGGCTTTAACGGTTTCTACCAAATGAAATACGAGGTGGATCAGGGACTTTATGCCGAAATGTTGAACAAGCTAGATGCGGGGCAAGCCGCAGCAAGATTCCAAAATTCGAACAGCTTTGGGAATACCATTATTTCTGATGGCTCGCCCATTGGAGGTTTTTCAACAACTACACCAAGTCGAACGTGTAATTTCCTTAGCTGGAATGATTTCGCGGCCTTAGCTGACTGGTCAGGCCTAAGACCCATGACTGAAATGGAGTTTGAAAAATCGTGTAGGGGTGATTTGCCAGCTTCGCAAAATGAATGGGCTGCAGGAAGTGGGCCGGGTACATTTGATCAGTATGTATTCATCAACGACGGCTTGCCGAATGAAGTAATAACCAATCCGAATCCAGTTCTTGCTAATGCCTTGTACGTTTTTACGCAGAGTCTTGGTCGGCCTGTGCGTACTGGGATTTTTGCGGCAAGCGCAGTGAATAATAGCCGGACTGAGTCTGGTGGTACACGCTACGGCGCAATGGAGATGAGTGGGAATGTCTGGGAAATGGTAATTTCACTAGGTTCAGCTAACGGACGCTTGTTCGAAGGAGTTCATGGAGACGGAGAATTAGATGCTAGTGGCTTTGCTGATCAAGCTTCTTGGCCCGATAGTAGTGGGCAAGGCAGTGGAATTAAAGGGGGCGGAGTATTCTCAACAAGTGAAAACTTGGGGGTGTCTTTTCGGTTTTTCGTTAACATGTCTTTTCTTTCCCGCGATCCAGATATTGGAGGACGATTCGTTAGATCTTCGTTTTGATTATGAGACTCACCTTAACATACCTATGTGCGTGTTTGATCGTTACGTGGTCTCAAGCACAAGAGAACCCAATTTTCGCCGGTGGAGACAATGGAGGGTTCAACATGTCTTGCCATGTTCAGCCAAATAGTAACCCGATCTTTGGTGGTGGTAGTGATTTTTCGGCTAGCTCCTTTTGCTACGTCAATATTTCTGTTTCTGTTAGTCTAGCAGGTTCTGTTTTCTTGCAAGGACCATACGATGATGGTATAGGAGCTATGCGTGACGACCTTCGTGCAGCA
>CAZPEQ010000301.1:0-3706 GCA_964585605.1 uncultured Weeksellaceae bacterium
TGCTACAAGCAAAGAAGCCCGATGATTATGTATTGGCAACGGGTAAGACTTACACAGTGCGCCACTTTGTTGAGTTGGCTTTTAGAGAGGCCGGTATCAAACTAGAGTGGAAAGGCAAAGGTGTACGCGAGCGCGGTATCAATGCGAAGACCGGTAAGACCGATGTTGCGGTGGACAAGCGTTACTACCGTCCGGCAGAGGTTGATCACTTGGAAGGTGATCCGCGTAAAGCGCGTCGTGAATTAGGCTGGAAGCACAAGTACAACTTACGCGCACTGGTTAAGGAGATGGTTCAGAGTGATGTCAAGCTCTTTGAGCGCGACGTTTACCTCCAGCAGGGAGGACACTTCATCCTACACGAGCAGGAATAAGAATAAAGTTGAATAAACGGGCCTGTGGTGGAAACTGCAGGCCCGTTTAATTTTGCACTAGATGATTGACAAGAACGCCAAGTTTTATATAGCTGGTCACCGCGGAATGGTGGGATCAGCTATCGTTCGCCGTTTGCAGAAGGATGGCTACGAGAACATCGTTACCCGTACCAGTAAGGAATTGAATTTGACTGAGCAGCAAGCCGTACGTGATTTCTTCGCTGCGGAGAAGCCCGATGTGGTGGTTTTGGCCGCAGCTAAAGTCGGTGGCATTCATGCCAACAATGTGTACCGCGCTCAGTTCATCTACGAGAACTTAATGATCCAAAACAACGTGATCCACAGCGCATATGAGAACAATGTAGAAAAGCTCTTGTTCTTGGGCTCTTCATGCATCTATCCCAAATTGGCACCGCAGCCAATGAATGAAGATTGCTTGTTGACCTCGGAGTTGGAGCAAACGAATGAGCCTTATGCGATCGCCAAGATCGCGGGTATCAAAATGGCCGAGAATTACCGCCGACAGTACGGCTGCAATTACATCTCCGCCATGCCGACCAACCTATATGGTCCCAATGACAACTACGACCTGAACAATAGCCATGTGTTGCCAGCTTTGTTGCGCAAGTTCCATACGGCCAAAGAGAACGGCGATGCTACGGTTGAAGTTTGGGGAACTGGTTCGCCCATGCGTGAGTTCTTATATGTGGATGATCTGGCAGATGCCTGTTACTTCCTGCTACAGAATTACAATGAGCAAGAGTTCGTCAACATCGGTACCGGGGTGGATTGCACCATCAAAGAATTGGCAGAGACCATTAAAGAAGTGGTTGGTTTTGAAGGTGATCTGGTTTGGAATACGGACAAACCGGATGGAACACCGCGTAAATTGATGGATGTGAGCCGCCTGGAAAAATTGGGTTGGAAGCATTCAGTAAGCTTGCGAGAAGGCATAGAGAAGACCTACGCCATTTTCAAGACACTTGATCTGGAGACTGCCTGATCATCCTGGAAAGCAACCAATAAAAAACCCCGGCATATGCCGGGGTTTTTTATTAGCAATGAATATGTTAGGTCAGAAATTGAATTCGGTTTGTAGGCGGAACATAGCTTGATCCGGCCTTCCTTCAACTTGTAAAATGTTGATGTCTGATTGAACTTTTAGATTATGACCTACGATGTATTTGGAAACGGCCAAGCCGTACTGCTGCTCGGTAGGGTTTTGAGTTATCGCTTCTGGATTCACTTCGGTATACCGCAAGGCTACCTCCCACGGATGGCCACTTTTACGGCAAACCAATTTGCCTAAGGTCATGTTGATCGCATCGCCCGTGAAGTAAGTTTCGTTCACAGCGGTCAGATTTCCTGCGGCATCGAACACGCCGTTGGTCACCGGAATGCCAGTTGTTGTTGTCTTATTCACGTACTCTAACATGTACGACCATCCTTTCAACTTATAGTGGACATCTACGAACAAGGTCTGCAAGTCCTCTGTGCCGAACAGGATGGTTGATCCCAATTGACCTCGTGCTCGAGCAGCATCGGCGTTGTAGTCATATGTTGCGGCCACCATCAATTTTCCGGTTTGTGTGTATTTCAGGTCGCTGGAAACATACTCATCGAACGTGCCGAAAGGAAATAATTCTAACCTAGCCGTGTAACCATGGCTATTTGAGAAAGTCGTTGCATTCAAACCTTCACCTTGAGAAAAGGCGAATTTTTCTTTGATCACAAAGTTGTCACCTACCGTATGCTTGTTGCGCAATTGAACACCTGCATCGCGGTCCAGGGTGAAGCGTGAATTCAGTAAAGAACGATCAACGAACTGCAATTTTTGGGAGGAGATCACACGTTCAATGTTCCCCGGCAGTTTGGTTTGACCGAACCAGATTTCCCAATTCTTAGCAAAGTTCCACTTTACCACAGCATCCAACACGAAGCCATTATGTACGTCGTATTCGAACTTGTAGCCCAACTTTCTACCCTTAGTAGCCCATCCACTACCCTTGATACGTGCTCGACGAACCCTGAATCGATCAGCATAATTCTCCTTGTCAATGTTGTCAATATCACTCAATACGCTCTGGAATTGGGTCTGGAAACGGAAACTGACCTTGGCGTACCAAGTGGAATCCTCACCGTATTTATGGATGATCCCTTTCCCAAATGCCGAATTGGTTGTATCCTGATTCTTCGGGTCGGTTTTGTCGAATGTGCTGAGCTTTTGAGCCGACACGGTTACAGTACAAAGAATGAGGAGTAATGATAAGAGCTTCTTCATGAATGCGATTGTTTCCGGCGCAAAACTGCGTCTTAAGCTTAAGAATACATAGCCGAAATGAAAGCATAACGATCCCATAACATAGCCGTTTATAGTAATTCTGATAAATGTCTGCTAGTCAGAGTTATAGGCAATTTTAAGTATACTTCCAGATCTCGTACAAGTGCCCAATGTTATGCGATCGTTAACCTTATTAACACCTCGCTCGAACACGTAGGTTGGTCGCCTACATTTGCCGCGACTAACGGAACGGTCTTTACAATGAAGAACACACTTTTCGGACTACTACTAGCCACATTATCAGTGACACCTAGCTTGGTGTTGGCCGATTCGACCGATCAGGTAACGCCAGATGTTGAAGTATCTCCGCAGCGGACATCCGCTGCGAACATAGAGGTGACCAAGGATCTCTTTCAAATGACAGTTGGAAAGGGGAAGGAAGAAGCAGTTGAGATCTCTTGGGTGCTGGATTATGCTGCTGCGGATTACTTGAAAGACAAGAATGTGATCATCAAGTACACCACTGACATTGGTTCCAAGCGCGAGAAGAAAGGACTTGACGCGGGTTGGAAGTATACGGATCCGATTCCGGCTACGAATATCAAACACAAGGTCAGCGAGCTGATCGGCAACGAGAAGTATGTGTTTTATGTAGGGCTTGCCAAGACAGGTAGGACTCCCGTTGTAGATGGAGAAGGGAAGAATGTCGTCTGGTCTGATAAAGTTAAAGTAAAGACGAAGCGAGGCTGGGGCATTATGAAATTCTTGATCCTGTTGGGCGCACTTGGTTTGTTCATTTTCGGAATGAAGACTATGAGCGATGGTATGCAGCGCGCTTCGGGCAATCGCCTACGCCGTATGTTGGGTTCAATAACGGCCAATCGTGTGAAAGGCGTCATAACCGGATTTTTCTCAACGGCCATCGTTCAATCTTCTTCGGTGACCACGGTTATGACCGTGAGCTTGGTGAATGCAGGTCTACTTACCCTGCGACAGTCAGCTGGTGTTATGATGGGGGCGAATATTGGCACGACCATTACGGCTTGGCTGGTCT
>CAZPEQ010000302.1:0-3694 GCA_964585605.1 uncultured Weeksellaceae bacterium
CAGCAGACATAGCTGCTCCTCTATCAGGTTCTCTACCTCTTCGAACCCAAGCAACTCTCTAGGCACCAGAACCGTGTTCTTTCCGGTTAAAGCACTTGACTTGGTTGATCGTATCAAAAGATCTCCTTTTCTTCCCACCTTCATTGATTTCAGGTCAACGAATTCGATTCTGGCGTAAATCGCACCAGAATTGTCCTTGGCACCTTGGTAACTATATTTATGAAGAAAGTTCATTCGCGGTTCATCATCTAGGTCGACCGATCTCGTAATTGAGTTGTCGTCGATAGAGATCACGAGGTTCTCGGCAATCAGTTGGGTCAATTTTTTATTGTTAAAGTAAATTAGCGCAAGTATTAATGTGGTAAGGACAAGTGAAAACGTCAAGACTCCTCCTACCTCTACTTCTACGGAAGCTTTTATCCGCGCAAACGTAGGATACATCAGGATGGACATGCCCAGCATGGTGAAGGTGAAGATCTTAAGTAGTCGATTGTCGCTGCGTTTGGTGTGTGCAGCAATCAGGTGAGGATCCAACCGATATTCTTTTAAGTTGGGCGCCTGCTGAAGAGGGGAGTTCATCGAATTACCTGATAACTGCAAAAGGGATACTGATCGTCTCCCCAGGCCCGGTTTTAGAGAAGAGATACTGCCCGGAGGGTAATGCAGAGAGGTTCAATTCTAGCCTGACGTTTTTTCCACGTTGATGGTCGCGCTTTATCAGAACTATACGACCCGTTAGGTCTCGCACCAATAGCTGATCAGAAGAGCTCAAGTTGCTGATCATAAACGATGGATAGGCACTTCCGTGGTGACTTAGAAGTCGTAATGGAGGTCGGAGCTCCTCTTGCCCCGCAATACTGGTGGTGGAGCAGGGTGTGCTATCTAAACACAACATAGCGGTATCACCTGCACATTGACCATTTGGGGGTACTACATAGTAGTAGCAAGTACTGCTATCCACCCCTGGAATGAACACCCCGTTATGCAGTAGACCCGTAGTTGCATCGACCCAAGTTCCATTGTTCGCTGGGCTTCCAGGTAACGAATCGAGTAAAGTAAAAGGCAGGCCGCCAGGACAAACAACAATGGAGGTATCTCGTCCGGCAGCGCCGTTTTGGTCGGCACTGACGCACAAAGACACCCAGTCAGTTGGACAGGAGTTGTTATGTGAAACGAAGTACTGATAACAGCCTATGAGAGAGGTGCCGGTATAGAAAAGGCTATCGGTGAGCTGGCCGTTCGGGTCGGTCCAGATCCCTCCTGGATCTTCCCCGGTCAACTGATCATGCAGGGCAATGGTATCGCCGATCATGCAGGCTGAAAAAGGTATCGCTGTTCCTGCATTTCCAGAAGGTAAAATGGTCACACAAGATTGGCCTGTATCCGCAGCGCAAGGTTGGTAGCTGTTTGCAAGGACCGTGTAGCAACCGGCCATATCTGTAGCGGGATCAAAGGTTCCAGAGAACGGTTGCATTAAGGGGTCTAAATACGACAAACTCGTGGCATTAGGAGCTATTCCTGTGTGTAGGTCAAAGGGAGCGTCAGTAGTGCAAACCGCAAAGTTCCCAGTAAAACCTACATTGGCAGGAACGCTAATGGCAAAGGTTGCAGCACTTGCCGGCCCAACAGTGGGAGGGTCAGTGCTCTCGATACGGAGTTGCACGCCTTGATTGCCTTGGAATGGGGTGGTGAACGTACATATGATCTGGCTCGACCACGCTACGTTCGCTGTACCTATCAGTTGGGGCCAGCTCCAGTCTCCATTAGTCCCAGACATATAGCAACGGAATTCATTTCCAGGAATGAAGCCCGCGGAAGCATTGAATGGAACACTGATCACATCTCCTACGCAGACCGTACTATGAACAGCTGGTAAGCTAACGCTAACGGTTTGGGCTGATAAAGCACTTTGCGCCATCATGCACATGAATAGAATCCAAAGTCGATCAAATAGTTCTTTCATCATAAAAAATAGCTTGATCCGAAGTAACGAAGTTAAGGCGCTAGGCCAGTGTGTGCAACGAATGATCAACACAAGCCCCAGCGTTCAGTACTAGAACCGAAAAACAAGTATTCACGGCGAACGGTGCCGATTTGCTCCCAGTTAGCTGAATGACCACGGGGCCTTGATGTCCGGAAAAATGCAGCCCATCACAACGATGCGAAAACGCGCTTCGGGCCGAGTAAGGGAAAGCAACACCGTTGAACCAGGTAAAAGAACCTATTTTTGGGAGGCCTGAAAATAGGGGACAGCATCTTGAACATAGAATGGAACTGATAACAGGATGGGGAATTGGTTTTCAGAGGTCTCATGGGTATGCCATGCTCCCATTTACTTTGGATCAAGATGAAAAACGTGGACAGCATAGCTGATAACCGTGGTGGTGCGCAACGTGCCGCTGCCTTGCATTGGTTGGTGTGTAGCAGCACTTCCGGTCACAATCTGAGATTTGTAAAGGAGTTAGTGCAGCGAGGAACCTAAATGCTTTTTAACTCCATAACCTTCGTCGTATTCATTGCGATTGTCTTTGTGCTTTACTGGACGCCGTTCACGAAAAACACAAAACACCAAAATGGTGTTCTACTTATTTCCAGCTATGTGTTCTATGGCTGGTGGGATTATCGCTTTTTGTCGTTGATCTTGTTTTCGTCTATCGTTGATTTCTTCTTGGGCAGGGCCATTCACGATGAGGAAAACCCCAAAACCCGAAGGAAGTACTTGGTAACAAGTTTATGCGTGAATTTAGGCCTCTTGTTCGTCTTTAAGTATTTCAACTTTTTCGTCTCGTCGTTCATAACTGCGTTCTCTGTTGAGACCTCAAAGACCCTCTTTCACCTGATCCTCCCGGTAGGAATCAGTTTTTATACATTCCAAACGCTCAGTTATACGATTGATATCTATCAGAAAAAGCTTAAGCCTACTGATAACATCTTGGACTTCTTAACCTTCGTGAGCTTCTTCCCCCAGTTGGTTGCCGGGCCGATAGAACGAGCAAGGAACTTTCTTCCTCAAATTCAAGAAAGTAGGACGTTTTCATACCCCAATGCCGTGCTAGGTTGTCGGCATATACTGTACGGGATGTTCAAGAAGGTGGTTATCGCAGATAATTTGGCTGAAATAGTCAATCTCATCTTTGCGGTGGACATGCCCCAGTTCGGATTGATGAATGTACTGGGGATATCCCTGTTCGCAGTGCAGATATACTGTGATTTTTCCGGATATTCAGATATCGCTATCGGTGTGGCTAAACTTTTCAATATCAACCTGATGACCAATTTCCGGCGGCCTTACTTCTCAAGCTCGCTTGCCGAATTTTGGGGCCGTTGGCATATCTCCTTATCAACCTGGTTCCGGGATTACCTGTATATACCGTTGGGAGGGAACAGGTCATGGAAGTACTTAACTATAAGGAACTTGTTTCTGACGTTCCTCATCTCAGGCCTTTGGCATGGAGCAAATTGGACATTTGTGATCTGGGGAGCCATACATGGTTCTTTTATTATCCTAGAAAAGTACGTGTTGAATAAACTGAAGCTACCCAAACTCGTCAGTGGCTTGTTAACGCTCACGGTCGTTCTTTTAGCGTGGGTGTTTTTCAGAGCCGAGAACATGGGGCATGCAATGAGCTTTCTATCCAATACATTTGAGTTTAGTAGCGGTATCTCGACGCAATTCGATAACCTGTTGGCTCGT
>CAZPEQ010000303.1:0-3685 GCA_964585605.1 uncultured Weeksellaceae bacterium
GCTGATAGCGAACATTGGTATCGAATTCCGGTTGGCGCAATTGGATCCTTCTGGCAATTGTACGAAGGGTATAACACGGACCCGCAGTACACTTACAGCACAAGGGGATCAGGCCATGAAGAATCTGATCCAATGGCCACGGAACAAATACTTGAATGTATGGACCTGTTTGGATGCAAGTGGTGCTGCTGGCTACACGTTCCGTCCGGGTTCGGTTAACAATAACCAAGCAGCTGCGTTCGATGGAATCGTTCAACGGGCTGATTATACAGGTTCGATAGGTACTTCTTCGATCACTCGCAGTAGAACGTTAACCCATGAGGTAGGGCACTGGTTGAACTTGAGCCACCTCTGGGGAAACAGCAACACACCAGCCGTGCAAAGTAATTGTAATGACGATGACAATGTCAGTGATACGCCCAATACGATAGGCTGGCAATCTTGCAATCTAGCGGCAACGTCATGTGGTTCGTTGGATAACGTGCAGAACTACATGGAGTACTCCTTTTGTTCCAAGATGTTCACCACCGGGCAAAGGGCGCGCATGCTGGCGGCGTTGAATTCAGGAACAGCACAGCGGAATCAGTTGATAACAACAAGCAATTTGATTTCGACAGGTACGGCTGACAATACAGGATTGTTGCTGTGTGAAGCAGATTTTAGGGCGAATTTCGAAGCGGTTTGTGCAGGAGATTCGGTACTGTTCAGTGACCTGAGCTTTAACGGGGTGACCAGCCGATCTTGGACTTTCCAGGGAGGCTCCCCGGCAACTAGTTCAGATTCAACTGTTTGGGTGCATTTCAATACGCCGGGTGTCTACGATGTAACGCTGGATGTCGTGAACGGAGCGGTAATGCAAACGGCAGCGCGTGCGGGGTTCATTACGGTAATGCCAAATGCAGCGGTTGCGGATCCGTTTGTTGAGGGGTTTGAGATTAACACTTCAATCCCGAATAACGAGTGGTTGGTCATAGACAGAGACGGTGATGGAGGTTGGGAATGGACCAATACGGCAGGCGCATGGAGCTCAAGAAGTGTTAGGCTTAAGAATAGCAGTATTTCGACAGGAAGCGTCGACGAATTGTTAAGTACCACCGTGGACATGTCCAACGCCACGAACATTGAGATCTCTTTCCGTTATGCATTTGCGAGGAGGAACGCTGGGAATGATGATATTCTTAGGCTGTATGTGAGCAAGGATTGCGGTAGTACATGGTTCTTGCGCAGGCAACTAAGGGGTACTACATCGCTTGCAACGGGTGCGAACAACACGGGTGTTTATGTTCCCGGGCCAAACGACTGGGGCGTTACGGTAGCATCCTCATTTACTCCTGATTTCAATGTGTCCGATTTCCGTGTCCGGTTTCTTTTTGAAAGTGATGGCGGGAACTACGTATACCTAGATGATATCAATATCTCAGGTGGCACCTCAGTGGGGATCAATGAATTGAATGCGGACGTAGGAGTGCAGGTGAATGTCTTCCCGAACCCGGTTAGAGACAATGCCCAAGTCGAGATTAACCTCGCTGAAGCTGGAGAACTACAGGTGGAAATGCTGGATCCGATTGGACGTAACTTAGGGTTGATCCATAGTGGATACGGTGCGGTAGGAGCAAACGTATTCCACTTCAGCACCGCTGATCTAGCAAAAGGAGTCTACTTGATCCGTACGGAGCAAGCAGGACGCTACAAGACGATCCGCTTCGTTAAGGAGTAGGATCGTATTTTCCATATCACGTTGGTCCTACTACTGCTTGGCTCATGCGATTCTGCGAAGCAGGGTGCCAAGGACACGGTGAATGCAGGAAATGCCGGTTGTCATAAGGCCGTTTTTCTTGAGAAGACCGGGTAGAGCAGTGGGACGAAAGCCTCTCCGTATAAAAAGAAACCCTGCCGAGGCAGGGTTTTTCTTATGGCTCTTGAAAGCCGATCAAAATGGCAACACATCCTTCGTGCACCATCTGGTTGGCTGTTTTTCGATCCGGTACCCAAACCTTCACTTTGAGTTGCTGTGTATCCAGCACCTTCAGGTCAAAACTAGATTGGGGTTCATCCGCAAAGCTTTCGAATAAGATGTTGTTGGCTCCGTCAACTACCTGCCAGTTAACATCTCCAATGATACTTTGACTGCATACCACGATACGGTACTCTTGGCCCGAGTAAAAGGTAAGGTTTACCTCTGCTTCTTCACCAGGAGCAAGCGTAGCTGCGTTGAAAGACTCGTTGAATTTGTACGGAGCCAGTTGCGGTACGCATTTGCGTTTCGTAAAGCTCTTGCACTGAGCAGAAGAGCCCAGCGAAAAGAGACCTACAAAGGCGAAGAGAAGGGATGCCTTCAGTATTTGTCGTGTGTTGATCATACCTATACTCAGTTAGTGTAACGTGCCCGTATTTCAGCAACGGTCGCTGTAATCTCTGCCAGTTGATCGTCAGTGATCGTAGCAGCTGTTCCGCCTCCACCGATAACTGTTACACCATCACTTTGTGATACGTTCGAACTGGCTGTGCCTGTTCCGATAGATTGGAAAAGGCTGTTAATACGTTTGAGGTCTGCCTTTAGCGGTTCTAAACTGTCTTTTTCGTCGTAGCTGGAAACCAAAGAACTGAGGTCTTGCAACGATAATTTCTGCTCTGCGATACGTGAACGCAAATCAGGACTATCAGCTATTTTCGCAACTTGCGTGGCAATGTAGAGGCCTTCAACCCAGCCACCAGCAATGATCATAGCAGAGATATCTTCTCGGCCGTTCTCCTTCAGGTAGCCGTCCATTGACCAGTAGGTCTCTGAAACAATATTGAGTAGCGAATCGCGGTCGTGCTGGTTCGCATTCAAGCGATCCATGACCTCTTCTGAAAAAGCCATTGTAACCCCCAACTTGTCAGCCAACTTTCGAGTACATGAAGTGTAGATCAAGCTCTCCGATGTTCTATCAAAGACACCAGCATAACTCAAATCAGCACCGTAAACACCCAAGTTCAACGCTTGCTTACTCGAAGCGGTGTACTTGTCCACGTTACTAATGTTGTTCAAAATTTCCTTGTCGTACTCAGCACCCGCTTTTCGTAAAAGTGAGGCGGTTTCCATAGGAGAAGGGATGTTGTAGAAGATGCTCTTGGTCTTCTCCATCCTTTCCTTCTCCTTCTCTACTTCCTCTGCGCTTTGGGGCTTAGCATCGAAAATATCATCCTCAGCTACCACAGGATCATTGCCACAAGATGCGATCAGCATGGTCGCGGGAATGGCTACGGATAGTATTGCTCTTGTTGAACGTATCATCTTCATCACGGTCATTGTACGTGAAATCAAAGATGTTGTTACGTTCAGGTGATCAATGCGCCTCTAGCCAATTTTTACCCACATTAATATCAACAACCAAGGGCACATCCAAGCGAATGGCTCCTTCCATTAATTCACGCACCAAAGCGGTCATTTCTTCCGCCTCATCTCGGTGCGTATCAAAGACCAATTCGTCATGAACCTGAAGCAACATTTTAGAACGGTACTTGCGTCGCATTAACTCAGCGTGTATGTCTATCATCGCTATTTTGATGATATCCGCTGCTGTTCCTTGCATTGGCGCGTTAATCGCCACCCGCTCGGCCGCAGCGCGCACGGTGTTGTTCGCACTATTGATATCCGGCAAATAGCGCCTTCTCCCTTTTACGGTTTTCACATAGCCGTGGT
>CAZPEQ010000304.1:0-3672 GCA_964585605.1 uncultured Weeksellaceae bacterium
AGAGGTGAAACCCATTTTGAGCCCCGCTAACTTTTCTCCTCTTGCCAAACACCGAGCGATAGCCAAGCGTTGGATCTCATACGCGGCGTCCAAAGACACCTGATGCGTTTCGGCTATTTGCGCCGTTGCGCTTGCGTCTAGTACAGCTTGATCGAGTGTTGCCGCGAGTGTTTCTGATCCCATGGGTGCAAGGTATGGTAAGGTGGTAGATACGCGTGTAAGAAAGTAGTTTCGTTATGCGTGTTCTAAAGGCGGTAAATAAGATCGAATAGTGTTGGGGCGATCGTATTTAGTGTAGGGCTTACCCCTTACCCTTTTTGTTCAGCATGTCCAAGGCCACGTCAATGATCATATCCTCTTGACCGCCAACCATTTTTCGATCACCCAATTCTTGCAAGATGGATCGGGTATCAATGCCGTATTTCTCCGAGGCACGAACGGAGTGTAGCAGAAAACTGGAGTAGACACCTGCATACCCTAGGGATAGCGTTTCCCTGTCAACCCGCACGGGGTGTTCTTGAATGGGCCTGATGAGGTCGTCAGCGGCATCCATTAATTTATACAGGTGGCTGTTGTGCACCACGTTCATTTTATTCAAGGTAGCGATCAACACTTCCAGCGGGCAGTTACCTGCACCTGCACCCATACCTGCTAACGATGCATCTAAACGATTGGCTCCGTGTTGCATCGCGACCAGGGTATTGGCAACGCCAAGGGATAGGTTGTGGTGGCAATGGATGCCGATCTCGGTATCCGCTTGCAATGCATCTTTGAACGCCTTGATGCGATCGGCCACACCATCCATCAATAGGGCACCTGCCGAATCCGTCACATAAACGCAATCGGCTCCATAGGCTTCCATCAACTTGGCTTGCTCGGCCAATTTGTTTGGTTCGCTCATGTGTGCCATCATGAGGAATCCGCCTACATCCATGCCGATCTTTTTAGCTTCTTCAATATGTTGTTGTGCGATATCTGCCTCGGTGCAATGGGTAGCAATGCGTACAGAACGAACGCCCAATGCGTAGGCCTCATGCAAGTCTTGAACGGTTCCAATGCCAGGTAAGAGCAGGGTGGTCAACACAGCATGCTCCAATTTATCGGCTAACCCTTCTAGCCAAGCTTTATCGGTATGTGCACCAAAGCCGTAGTTGAAGCTTGATCCGGCAAGCCCATCTCCATGGGCCACTTCTATCGCATCCACTTTAGCGGCATCGAGCGCAACGGCGATCTCGGTCACTTGATCAGTACTGTATTGATGGCGTATGGCGTGCATGCCATCCCGTAGCGTTACGTCTTGTATATAGATCTTGTTCATTGACGGTTTTGCTTAAGCAGGTTGCTTCATGAGTGAGATCAAGCGTTCACCAGTGGCTAGCGCAGCACTGGTCATGATATCCAAATTGCCTGCGTACTCCGGTAAATAGTGTCCAGCACCTACCACTTTCAACAAGACCGTCGTCTTCAATCCGTGGCACTTCCCAACGCCTTCAATGAACACAGGTTGATCTGCGGGGATGTCATCAAATTGCACTTCTTGATGCAATGTGTAGCCGGGAACGTACTGTTGAACGGCAGCGACCATCTTGTGAATACTTGCCTTGATGGCTTCGCGATCAGCCTGCTCGCTTAGCGTGAATACGGTATCGCGCATGACCAAGGGCGGTTCAGCAGGGTTTAGTATGATAATGGCTTTGCCTTTCGTTGCTCCGCCCACTTGTTCGATAGCGGCTGCGGTGGTTTCGGTGAACTCGTCAATGTTGGCTCGTGTTCCGGGTCCTGCAGATCGGCTTGCGATGGAGGCAACGATCTCGCCATAATGAACCCGTGCTACGCGCGATACCGCTGCTACCATGGGTATGGTGGCTTGCCCGCCACAGGTTACCATGTTGACATTGCGCACATTGATGTTGTCCTCGAAATTCACGGGTGGTACGAGGTAAGGCCCAATGGCGGCTGGTGTTAGATCAACGATACGGATGTTCGGGTAAGGATCTAAAAGTGCACAATTCGCATGATGCGCCTTTGCCGAGGTCGCGTCGAAGACAATACCGATGTTCGCGAATTCGGGCATATCAATCAAGCCTTTTACCCCCTCGTGTGTGGTAGCGTAACCTAGTTTTTTAGCTCGTGCGAGGCCTTCAGAATTCGGGTCGATCCCCACCATGATCGACATTTCTAAGCTCGTGCTCGTGCGGATCACTTTGATCATCAGATCAGTTCCGATGTTACCGGGACCTATGATGGCAACTTTCACTTTACTCATTCCATTCCAACATTCAAGGTTACCGAGTCCATTCCACTAATATGTGCTTCAATGTGATCACCAGGAGCTAAAGATGTCATGGGCCCGAGGGCACCCGAAAGTATGATATCTCCCTTTTTTAATGGTGAGCCAAGATGTGCCATGGTAATGGCTAACCAGTGCAGTGCATAAATGGGGGAACCCAGACACGCTTCGCCAGTGCCCGTTGAAACGAGTTCCTGGTTCTTGGTCAATTCCATGGTGCAAGAAATGAGTTGACCTGGATCAACCGACACCTGTTTATCGCCAAGCACAAAATGACTTGCTGATGCATTGTCTGCGATCGTATCGGTGATCTTGATATTCCAGTCTTTTACGCGACTGCCAACAACTTCAAGGGCAATGCAACAATGATCGATGGCGTCTAAGATCGCGGCTTCATCGGGTGGTGTCCCTGTTACATCTTTGCCCAACACAAAAGCAACTTCGGCTTCAATGCGGGGTTGCATGAGGTGTTTCCACAATACCGTACCTCCATTGTCTACTTGCATGTCGTCGAATAAAACGCCATAGTCAGGTTGGACAACACCAAGCTGAGCTTGAACGGCTTCACTGGTCAAGCCGATCTTGGCGCCCACTTTGCGGGCACCTGCTGCCATGCGTTTTGCGGCGATCTGACTCTGCACAGCATATGCACTATGTAGTTCTGTATCGCCTATCAAGAGGCGTATAGGAGCACACGGCTGACCACTTGCCGTGGCATCGAGCAAACGTTGGGCTGCTTGATCAATGGATTCTTGGTCTTTCATAGACGCCGAATTTAGCCAAAGGAAAAGGGTCCCAGTATCTGGAACCCTTTTCTTCTATCTCACATTCATATGGGGAACACGTCAACCCCCTAAAAACGCTAGACCATATCCGCCGAACCAAGACGGATTCAAACTTGATATGTAAGGAACACGACTCACTATCATATCTGATACAAGGTTACGGGTCAATTTTCGGGCAGATATTACAGAAGTATAACTTCTGATCACAGAATTATTATTCCCACTCGAGTTCCAACTTCCACCCAGCACGAACGGTGATTTCGTCTGGGTAGAAGCTGACCGATTCCGGTTGTACGCCAGCGGGTAAGTTACCGGTGTCCCAGTTCTCGTTGTCATTGAGGTCGGCAACAACACGAATGCGGTATTTCCCTGGGGGAATCTCAGTCCAGTTCATGCTGGTAGTGGTTGGATCCAGGTTCTGCACCCTGCTTAAATTTCCTCTGCTATCCAGCAATTGCGCTATGCGGCTGAATTCCACCTCCTTGAACTCCATGAAAATGCTACCGAGGCTTTTCATGTCAACAGGTGTGTTCTTAACGACCGTCGTGTCATTTATGCTGCCGTAAAATCCGGTGATGGCGCCTGGTAAAAGCTTTA
>CAZPEQ010000305.1:0-3665 GCA_964585605.1 uncultured Weeksellaceae bacterium
TGAGGAACAAAATCAACGTAGCGCTTGATACCAAGGCTAGGGCCAGATCGCTCAATGCGATTGTAGATGCACCCGAACTCATGTGAATGAGCACGAACATCATGATCCAGTGTTGTATGTTCTTCTCTTTGGGCATTAGGCCGCTATACTGGCTTCTTCAGGAGTTAAGCGCCGAATCAACTTGGCAGGGTTTCCTCCCCAGATCTCATTGTCAGGAATACTGCGAGAAACCAAAGAACCAGCACCAACAATGGAATTTTTGCCAATTGTGACACCTTTCAGTATGGTTGAATGTGCACCAACGAAAGCGTTCTCTTTGATCTCGACGGCTAAGTTCTTTCGCGCTGCAGCATCTGCATACGGGTCGAGGCGTTGTTGCGCATCTAAGGCATGAAAATCTGTGTCGTAGATGACCACGTTGCCACCGATTTTTACATTGTTCCCAATGGTGACCCGAGACATACATACGATAGCTCCGCTGCTGATACCTACATGGTCTCCAATGCACAACTTGGCATTCCTGCCAACCATGAAATTGCACCGCTGTTGTCGACCTATACGGTTGTGGTGAATTCCGTTGTTCATTTTGAACTCGTCACCGATAGACATACTCCCAGTGCCGTCTACATGGATGATGGGAATGCCATTGGAGTGCATGCCCTTGCCGACCTGCACATGATTCAACGCGAAGAGGAAATGCGTGCGTAGCTGATCCGCATGATTGCGTAAGTATGCGATGCTCCCGCGAACGATCCTGTAAAGGAGAAAGAATAGGCCTCTCATGCTGCGCGTACTTGTTGGTAAATGTCAATGGTTCGTTGATGAATGCGTTTGGGGTCGTGCCGTTCGCGCGCCATCTCTCTGCCGCTTTCAGATATCTGCTGGTGCAATGCCTTGTTCTTCAACAGTTCAAGTATCCCGTTAGCAATGGACGTCGGTTCTGTATTTACTAATAGGCCCGTTTGACCATGTTCTATCAATGAGCCTACACCACCAACATTGGTAGCTACTACAGGCAGTCCTGCTACTTGTGCTTCACAAATACTGTTGGGGCTGTTGTCGATCAAAGATGGATGAACCAACATGTAACTCTCGCTGAAGCAGCGCGCTACCCCGTTAGCATCTTGCATGCCTACGATGTCAATGTCGTCGAGCGTAAAATGGTTCAGGTCATGGTGTAACATGATCTGTTCGATGATATCCGCATCTGCTTTGCCAACGAGTTTCAGTCGAATGTCAAACAAGGTGCGCACCTTATCATAGGCTTGAAGCATTAAACTCATGCCTTTTAGCGGATTAGTCCCGCCGATGTGCATGATTGTTTTTTGCTCGGTGGAGTACAAGTCTTTGAAGAAAGGCTCACGTAGCATTTCCCAGTTCTCGTGTACTCGCGCAGCTGGGTTGTGCTTCTTTACAAAACCTTCATCAAAGGTGGTGCGACACATGAAGTCATTCACTTTGCTCATGTAGTTCTTCTCGTACTTGCTAGAGAGTAACCAACTCACATAAGTGTACGAGCTTCGATTCTTAATGTGCTTGATATACTCAGTAAGTATGCCTTGCATGCTCAACACAACAGGAATGTCAAGATCATGCACAACAACTTCATACTGGTGTTCTGAGCCGTGTACATGTATGATGTCAAATTCTGACATCCTGGACTGCACATACTTGCGCATGATGCGAATACGCTTCTTGTACATCGTCAAGTAGTCAACCTTCGGCGTGGGGGTCTTCAGGAAGACGAATTCAATGCCGTCCTTCTCGAAGGTGATCTCATCTTGAGCCAACCTCGGTTGGTAGTTCAATATGGTGATATCCACATCGCCTGATTGCTGCAGGCTCTTTGCTAATGAAGATACCCAAGGAGCAGGGTGAATATCAGTTCCTCCATTGTAATGGATCGGTGCTAACCACAGTGCTTTCATGTTTCACGGGTGTAAATGGATATGATACTGTGGCCAACGATCTTGTTTCGCCAAAGGCCAGCTAGTTTGTAAGCTCTGGTCATCTTGACCAACCTGTTCACCATCTTGCCAAGAATGCCAGGAAAGGTGTCGAAAACCCAGTTGGAAGTAACTACAGGGTAATGGTATGCTTGTAGCGGCTCAATCAAATGCCCTTCAAAGCTCATGTCGAAGAAGTAGGCTAGTTTCTCTAGTGAATTGGCATCCCATAAATTCATGTGATGCGGGGGCATGTTCAACAGACTGTTCTCTGAACGTTTGATGAACGAATCGTTGTTCGGTACACTGATCAAAAGTTTGCCGCCGGGCTTTAAGCATTTGACAGAAGCTTCAACAATGGCACGTATATCTGTTACATGCTCCATGACTTGGAAAGAACAAACGATGTCGTATTGCCCGGGATGGGTGCGTGCATGATCTTGAATCGGATCAGCCAGTACGTTCAATCCAGTGGCCTGACCGGCAGCAACCGCTGCGTCATTCAGCTCAAGGCCAACACTGTCAGGACATTTGTCTGCGATTCCGCGCAAGAAGGCTCCTTCTCCGCAACCTAACTCCAATACCCGCATACCGGGTTGTAGTAGCTTTTTTACAGCGCTGTGCTCCCATTTCCATTCCATATAGTACCAAGGGTACTTCTGGAGCTGTTCGTAGAAGAATCCATCTCCAGCTACGTCGTTGGGCCCGAAGAACCGTAAGTCGGTTTGGGAGGATTTGAAAATGCTTATCTCTTCCTTTCCTTGGAAAAGTTTAGCTACATCGATATCGTAGTTAGTGAGGTAACCGTCGATGATGAATTGGGTGGAAACGTTTCTTTCGTGAGTCGCGTTTCCGCCTGTGATGGGACAGAGGGTTCGTGCTTCCATAGTGGTTATTTTGCCCATATACCCGTTGCGGTATTGGACACGATTTTACGGTATTGAACGATTGAAATGAATGGACCATAAGACAGGCAAATGATCGTAGCTAGGATAACCCCAGCTGGTCCCATGTCTAAATGCTTCACGAAGAAGTAAGACAATGGAATGTTAGCTAAACCAGCAGCAATAGAGAACCGTACCTGCAAGGCCAACTTCCCTACACTGTTAATGAAGGTTACGAAGATGCTAGCCCAGGTCATGGCCAAGACGTAAGTTGCCATGAGCGCAGAGAGTAGGAATGGGATCTTGACCGCGTTGCCGACCCAAAGGTCATATGCGGTTCCACTTAGGAGTAGCATGACTAGAACACCCAACACGAAGAATGACCACAAGCGAATGAGTTTCTTCGTTGTACTGCGTATCCAATTCATGTCGTGCGAATGAAAGGCGTCCGTATAGGCTGGCCATAGTGGGGTGCAGATGATAGAAAAGAGTAGAGTGCCTAAGCCGAAATATTTGAACGCAACTTGGTAATTGGTCACCTCGCTAGGATCTAAAAGGTGGCTAATGATCAGGTTGTCGGTAGAGAAAATGATCACGCCTGCTATCTGAATGATGAAGAATTGTGAACCGGATCCAATTAGCTCTTTGGCCTTCGATAGATCTACACTGCCCAGGCTGGGCCTTAAAAAACTCAGTTTGCCGCGGAAGAAATAGAGACTCACCACAACGAGTACGAGTACTGGAATAGCGCCGTACAGCGCAGATATGGTGAGCAAGCTGCCAGCGTTGAAGATGAATAAGATGGATAGTAGTACGCTTACGTTCACGGTGAAAT
>CAZPEQ010000306.1:0-3632 GCA_964585605.1 uncultured Weeksellaceae bacterium
GCAGGATGTCATCAACAAAGAACTGGCTGAAAAGGCGTCAGACGCGGATTTTCAGCGCAAGGGGTACGAGCAATTAGTGCAGGTGTCGGCCAAAATGGACAAACTCATGAAAGAGTGGGAAACAGCCGAAACGCGCCTCGAAGAAATCGGGAAGGCTTGAGCATCAGACCTTACGGTACATTCTGTTAAAAGAGCAGGTTTCCGCAATTCGTGGAAATTTAGACCCGTTCTATTCTTGAACCTGTAAATTTTAATAGAAAGATGGCGAATACGAACAACCCTGTTCGTCAACGCATGATCAACATGATGTACCTCGTGTTGACCGCGCTGTTGGCGATCAATGTATCTAAAGAAGTACTAGATGGTTTCATACTCGTAAACAACGGCCTGGTCGATAGCGGCCAAAGCATGCACGAAGAAATGCAGTCTAATTACCGCGGTTTTGAACGCTCTGCGGTCAATATGCCTGGCAGGGCTATGGAGTATTGGAAGCAAGCAGAAAGCGTGAGGCAAGTATCCGAAGAAGTGGTGTTGTACATAACCCAAATGAAAGCAAAAGTCATTGCGGAAAATGAAGGTTTGGAGTTGAAACAAGTGCTTGGCCAAGATGAACTTGGGCAAGACACGGTCTTGAATATGCGGCACGTAAGTCAGCTAGATAACATTGATAAGATCACGCAAGTGTTGGTGGGAAGCGAGCCAACGCAGCCTAAGGAAGGGGCACATACTGCTGTTGAATTGCATGATAACCTAGATAAGTTCAAGGGCTTGCTGAAGACCTTCATAAAAAGTAATTCACCCGAATTAGTGGCGAGC
This sequence comes from uncultured Weeksellaceae bacterium, assembly GCA_964585605.1. Lineage (GTDB taxonomy): Bacteria > Bacteroidota > Bacteroidia > Flavobacteriales_F > PHOS-HE28 > CAZPEQ01. The sequence continues at coordinate 817 of CAZPEQ010000306.1, forward strand.
TTAGATCGAAAATTCAACTTCGAAGATCAAGTGGATGCTTCGGGTGTAACGCAGAATTGGGAAGCATATAACTTCAACGAAGTACCCATAGCCGCGGGCATTACCGTTTTAAGTAAAATTCAAAATGATGTCCGACAAGCGGAAGCGGATGTGGTTAAATGGCTGTATAAGCAGGTAAATAATGATGTGATCGTTAATACAGTCATGACACCTGCTGTAATTAGCCCGAGCAATTTTGTTGTCGTTGGGGATTCGTTTCATGCTGACGTGTTCTTAGCGGCTTATGATGATAAGAACCCGCCCGTGGTTGAACTTGCCTTGGAAGGAGCGACCATTGATGAGGATACGAAAGAGATCAATGGCCCGAAGCGTGTGCTGCCAGTGGGCCGAGATGGCAAAGCTAAGTTGAGCTCTCCTGCAGGACAAGTTGGAGAGTATCAGCAACATGGGGTCATCAAGATACAAGGCCCTGAAGGAGAAGAACGTTTTCTGTTCAATGCCAAACACCGCGTGGTGCAGCCAACCTTAGTGGCGTCAGCCACCAAAATGAACGTCCTCTACCGGCATGTTGACAATCCGGTTGACCTTTCAGTTGCTGGTTATACGGCTGATCAAGTGCAACCTTGGGTTGAGAACGGCACCATCCAGCGGAAGAACGGAACCTTCGTCGTTAGGCCTGGAGCTTCGGGCAGGGCTAAAGTGCATGTGAAAGTCGTAGAAGCGGATGGCAGTACGCGCACCTTCAACCCCGTTGAGTTCCGGGTTAAGAACCTGCCAGCGCCTTTGGCTTATGTTGCGGGCAAGTCAGGAAAAGATTCGCGTATCAACAAGAATAGGCTTGCCAATGCTAAACGAATTTATGCCGACTTGCCTGACACAGATTTTGATGTCAAGTATGAGATTGTCAGTTGTATCATAGAAGGGAAGAACCGGGCCGGAGATGTCATTGATATTCCCTTGGCCAATGGCATCTTTACGGAGAAAGCCGATGCGTATATACGCTCTTTGAACAACAAACAGCGATTCGTTGTCTCGAAAGTCAGGGCGCGAGTAGCTGGCACTCAGGGGCCTATCTATCAAATAGGAGGACTGAGCTTGAAGGTTATTCGCAATTGAGGCATATTGCCCGCGTTAGGCCTATTGCTCTAGTGTTTGCGTGTGAATAGGACTACGACATTCAGCCCTTTCAGAAGGCGCGTCTCCTCTATAAGTTCCGTATCTTTGCTTCTCGCCGTTAAACACAATGTATGAAAGACGAACTCAGGGAAGTAAATATTCTCAAATTGCAAGAGATACAGAAGGTTATTGATCTTTTACCTCAAGCACTTTATACGGAACCTCAAGCGCTTTTTGAGGGATCTACAGTCGGCCAGCATTTTAGGCACATCATTGAATTCTACGGTTGCTTGTTAAGTGGGGTGGAAAGTGGTAGTCTTTGCTATGATGATCGTGAACGTGATCTGCGACTTGAAAGCGATCAGGAGTTTGCTAAAGAAACCTGTGCAAACTTGATTCCGCTTGTCCGGTCAGTAGAGTTTAGCACAACACTTGAACTACGGGCCTGTTGCGACCCGTCAGCGTCTGAGCAATTGCATTTCAGTACTTCAGTTGAACGGGAGTTAGCGTACACCTTGGATCATGCCATACATCATTTAGCAATGATCAAGATCATATTGCGGCAAGAGGGAATCAAGATAGATCCCTCGATTGGTGTGGCACCGTCTACAATTCGACATAAGGAAACATGTGCACAGTAAGTATTGTTCCTGTTGGGTCTGACCAGTTCATTCTAACCACTAACCGAGATGAGCGAAAAGCGCGGCTAACATTTGAGCCGGTGGAAGAAGAGCGCGGTGGCCAGCTACTTACTTATCCGAAAGATGCGAAATCTGGCGGAAGTTGGGTTTGCATGAGCGATAGGAAAGTTTGCTGTTTGCTCAATGGAGCTTTTGAGTACCATCGATCAGCGGGGCCGTACCGCAAGAGCCGTGGACTTGTACTTTTGGAAATGTTCGAAGGCGAATCCACACGTGCTCAGTTTGAGCAGATGAACCTGCATAACATCGAACAATTTACAATTGTGAGTATAGAACTCTTAGATGCGCCTGTCTTAATGGAGTATAGGTGGGATGGCAAGGAGAAGCATGTGAAAGAACTAGATTCAAAGAGTCGCTGGATATGGTCTTCTGCAACCTTGTACTCGGCGGAGATTCGAGCGATGCGTGAAGAGTGGTTTGCACTGTGGTCCGCTCAAAATGAAACAGCTACAAAGGAAAGTATTCTGGAGTTTCACCGAATGGAGCGTGGCGGGAATAAGTCAGATACGCTCGTTATGGAGCGAGAGGAATTTGGCTTGAAAACCGTGAGCATAACACAGGTGTTCACGTCACGAGATAAGACCACGATGGACTACCATGACCTGTTGGCAGGAAAAGTAACTAAACGCACCAATGAGTACCGAAAGTCAAGCGTCTCATAGCGGCTTCTGTATAGCTCTTGCATGGCCAGAGACCAGGTGCAAACAAGCTGGTGCCTGGTATGATGGATTAATGCGTCTGTTGCGCGTTAATAGAAGAGGATACTACAAAGTAGGCCATGCCGCATTGGTACTTATCGCTGATGAAGATGGGCACTGTCACTATTTTGATTTTGGTCGATACCATACACCGCATGGACACGGTCGGGTGCGCAGTGCGCTTACCGATCATGATTTAACGATCAGGACCAAGGCGAAACGAAATGGAACGACTCTGCTCAATACACGTAGCATCCTGCAAGAGTTATTCGACAATCCTGCAGTGCATGGTGATGGGCCT
>CAZPEQ010000307.1:0-3618 GCA_964585605.1 uncultured Weeksellaceae bacterium
TGTACGGTGATCAGCATGGCTGAAATACCAAATCGATTGAATTCTACTTCCTCCCGGAAAGAAGGGTCTTTCAGGTTCTTATACGCCGTTAAGATGTTCATTTTGTGGTTTTAAGTAAAGTTCTTCACCCTACATTCTTCCACGTATGACCTAGGTCATACTGAGCTTTTTCGTGTCGCGCCAAGCACGATCAAAGGCAATGTGAACGGCGGTGTTCGTACTTTTTGCGCATGATAAATCCTGATCTACTCGTTCAATACGGAGCTAAACAGCGCAGATTTGCGAAAGGCGAGATGATCTTTCAAGCGGGCGAGGAAGCCTCGTCATACTATCAAGTAGTTGAAGGCGAGGTTAAGATGAACAACTACAATGAAGAAGGGAAGGAGTTTGTTCAAGGTATATTCTCTCCAGAGGGGAGTTTTGGCGAACCGCCGTTATTCGGTGACTTTCCTTATCCTGCCAATGCATTGGTGAACGAAGCTGCAACGGTATTCGTTTTGGGTAAGGCCAAATTCTTGGAACTGCTGACCGATAATCCGGATGTACTGCTGAGTTTCACTAAAGTGTTATCGCAACGCTTGCTCTATAAAGCCACTATTGCGGCAAACTTGTCCATTGAAGATGCCGATAAACGGATACTGCACCTCATTGACCACCTGAAGACGCGGATCTACAAACTGAAAGAACCATTCAGTTATCAAGTGGATCTAACTCGAAAACAAATCGCCGAATTGACTGGCCTACGGGTTGAAACCGTTATTCGAATGGTCAAAAAACTGGAAGAGGAAGGAGCGCTTAAGATCATTGAGCACAAGGTTTGGAGGTAAGTTATCCAACTACTGCTTTACCACCCGACCTGCATATTGCGAACCTTCTTGAAGCAAGTACATGCCGTTTGGATAAGCACTCATATCGTACGACAAGGTATTTGGGGGAACCTCTCCAATGAATCGACCATCTATTGACAGAATGACCAAGGGAACATTCGGAATGCGATTATGGAAGGATAGCATGCCGTTAGTCGGGTTTGGATAAAAGGTCACTAGAGTTTGCTCATGTTCAACTTCCGCCACAGCAGTGTTGATCGCACAAAACTTGGCAGTGCTCCACGTGGCGCCAAAAATCACGCCCACTTGGTTTAACGCACTAGAATCAGCCGTTACAACACCAACTCCTTCATTGAGATTGAATAAGCCAGTAGTGGAAACATCCGCTTGAATATCAGGACAAGGGGGTGTAAAATCGGTGATATAAAGTGCATCACTAGAGATTCGAACATCTTCAATACACCCCTCAAAGTAACGGCCAGCAACTTGTCCCCAAGAACCGATTGTGGTGCTTGCTGGGCTGCTCTGGGTAGATGATGTGTGTGTATCCGTATCCTGCTGCTTGACCCCATCAATAAATAACATCATACCCAGGGTGGGATGCACCACGCCTGCTACATGATACCACCTATTCGGCAACCAAGAATCGGAGTCGGAAAAGACGAGTCGTTCTTGGCCAATCAATGGTTGAACGTTCCACCGCAATTTTCCCGCATTGGCCAGGGTACTGGGCACGAATGCAATGTTGAATTCGTCCTCATTTGTATTCACGTTCAATTCTCGGGCAATGATCGCCTTGAAGGAAGGCAAAGAACTATCAACGCCGTTATCTAATTTGAACCAGCATTCAACTGTTCGCGCATTGTTCCCAACTTGGTCTCCGATATCAACATAATCGTCGATGCCGTCGAAACATAAAACAGGGCTTTGCCCAAATGAGATGATTCCAAACAAGAAGCATATAACCGTTAGGACTGAGATTCTATGCATAGCACGCATCCGAAAGGCAATAGTTAAGTCTCTTCAAATGTACGACTCAATCCGGCGGTATAGACCTTAACTACTACAACCGCTCCACAGGAATAGATATAGCTCGTGCTCCATCAGACACATGCACCATGTAAATTCCCTTGGCTGCCGTTTCAGGGAGCTCAATAGAGTAAGACCTGTTGGACGATAGATCCGTAGGTCGAACATCAGCTTCCACCAACGCTCCTTTAGCATTGATCACCCGGATTAGCGGCTCACTTGCTGCGGTCCAGTCAAATTCAAGCTGAAAACGGTCTGTGAAAGGGTTGGGGTAGGTTTCAAGAGAAGTAAGTGCAATTTCATCAATACTTGTTGCCATAGAACCATCAAGCCGGGCCACGAAGCCTTGATAAACGTTTGCGTTATTAGGATTGTAAAACCCTCCTAAAATCACATCTCCATTTGGAGCTTCCGCACACCATAGTGCATTTTCTCGGCCACTACCTTGATCCAGTAACTGTATCGCATTCTGACTGAAGGAGTTGTCACGAGAACCATCTGCGTTGAGTCGCCAAGCGGCAAACCCGAAGTCCCCACTACCTAACTCGTTATCACCGCTAATAACGATCTGCCCGTTCGAACTCCAGTAACCTTTGGAAAAGGTATTGAAGTTAAATCCATTGTCATAAGATACGGCGCCATTACTCCCGAAGCTTGGGTCTAAGGTCCCATCTAAGTTGAATTGAGCTAGAAAGCCATCGGCTAGTCCAATGAATGCTCCCGTTGAACCTATCCCTAATATTTTCTGATTCGGTGTGATCAATAAACTGCTAAATCCGGCCTCAAATCCGCTCGTATGCTCATAGCTCAACCAACCATCGCCGTCAAACCCGGTGTCTAAGGTGCCATTAGTGTTCAACAGACCTAAAACACCTAAATCGTTCGCTAAGCCAGCGAATGCGATCTTGCCATTAGCAAGCACTGCAACGTCGCTAGCAGAACCTAAGCTACCTGCAGAGATGATCGTATAGCCATTCGTGTTGAATCCCGTATCCAGACTTCCATCTGTATTCAACCTAGCGATAGCTAAGTCGTTCTGTCCTGATGCAAAGGTTGTTCCCGCTAATAGGATCTTGCCATCAGGTTGCACGGTCATACGCCATGCTCTATCGTAACCACCCAGATCCGCAATGGCAACGCCGTTCGTTCCAAAGGTTGGGTCAACCGTGCCGTTCGTATTTAAGCGCACCACGATAAAATCTGAGTTCGTATTGTTATTGGAAGTGGTCAAACCACAAGCGAGGACCTTGCCATCTGTTTGTATGGCAATACCCCATGAAGCATCTAGATCTTGAAAGTCGAGCACAAAAATGCCATTGGTCGCGAACGTATTATCTAACGTTCCATCGGCATTGTACCGAGCGAGCATGAAATCAAATTCAGCTGTTTCTGAATACCCCGAACAGACGATCTTACCATCCGTTTGAACGGCCACGGCCTTGAACTCATGGGAATTATTAATACCCGGCAAGTTCGCAATGCCCATTGTACCAAAGGAGTTGACCAATTCGCCTGGTTGTGCGGATCCGATCAAAACAAACAGGGAAAAGAGGAGGGTAGCAGTATATTTCATCAGCGCGGTATTTGATTTACAAAGTACCTGCTGATTCAAGTGATCCGCAATAGCGAATTCTCGCTACTAGAAACGAAGGCGAACTATTCAAATGTCCTTCCGATACCGTTCGATCATGTCACTTCGCGATTCCGGTTCTTGCGTCAGTTTCAACTGATCCTTAAGCATTTCTCCCATGGAAGGCATTGT
>CAZPEQ010000308.1:0-3616 GCA_964585605.1 uncultured Weeksellaceae bacterium
GTACTGGGCACGCTGCTGTCTTGCCTTGCTTTTCCTTGTTTTTCTCAAACGGTTGATTACAATGATGTAGCTGTCATTGTGAATACCAACTCGGTTAGCTCGCAGATCATCGGAAGTTATTTTCAGAACGCTAGGAACATTCCTGCGGCGAATATGATCTTCGTCACTGCTGATACGGTTGAGTTGATCGATACAATAGCCTTCTCATTAATTCAGGGCCAAGTAGAAGCACACCTACTGGCAAATGGCATTCAAGACTCGATTAATTACCTGGTAACGACCAAAGGATTGCCGTTTTTAGTAGACCATGGCAATTGTAGTTCACCTCAAGTTATCCCATTATTCCAAATCTGTGCAACTGTTGAAACTCAATTGGCCTTTTCATTAAGTGGAAGCGCACCTCAGTCTGGAAGCGGCCAATTCTCCAATCCTTTCTTCGACAGCCAACAGCATCATACCAGAGGTAACTCTGGTATCTACTTGACCACTCGGTTGGATGCCTATACGGTTACAGATGTTTTGGCATTGATCGATCGAAGTGGGCCCGATCAACTCGTTAGTACATTCCACGGGAATGTGGTTGTTGACCTCAGCAATCAACTGACCTTATTATCTCCAGTGCAACTACCTGGTATCTATAACTTTATGGCAAATGTACGCGATGAGATACAGCTCTTGGGATGGAATACTGTTTTGGATACCTTCCCTACCGTCTTGCCTCCGATTGATAGTGTGGTAGCACTTTTTTCCGCGGACTGGGACACAACAGATAATTTTGTTGACCCGGCCCACCAATGGAGTACTGGATCAATCGTTTTCGATGCCGGCTTCTCTGGAGGGTTTTCTTTTGACCCATCACTCAGTCCAAACTCCAGTACACGTGCGGGGCGGTTCATTCAAAGCGGAGCAACAGGAGTGTTCCTAAGAAGTCGATTGGGGTTATTATCCACTTCTTTCCAGATTCCAACAGGAATAGCCAACTACTTGGATCTACAAGATCCGTTCAACCTAGCTGAATCCTTTTGGAGTGTCAATGATCACGTGGGGAATCAGGTTATGGTTGGAGACCCCAAAACCTCAATACTGCTTGATAACACTTTATCTGTAGACGGAATTGAAAATATCGGGCAAGCTGTTTTCTATCCAAATCCATCCTCTAATACTTTCACCTATTCTTCAACCGATCTTGAACACGTACAAATTTTGGACGGCACGGGCAGAGTTATCATACAAAGTCAAGACGCTGCCATTGACCTATCTCCTTTTGATAGTGGCATGTATACGGCTATCGTCTTTCAGGATGGGAAGCGTCAGGCACACCGTTTAGTGAAAGTGAATTAGGAAGCTTGAAATGGAAAATTAGAAATATGAAAGAAAACGCTGAGAGTCTGTTTCAACTTTCCCTTTTCATATTTCAGCTTTTTGGGTTTCAGCTTTCCTGCTTCGCCTTCTCCCAATACACCTCCATCTCCTCCAAACTCATCTCCCCCATTTTCTTGCCGTCCTTGTGGCTTTCCGTCTCTAGAAATTGAAAACGCTTGATAAATTTTCTGTTGGTACGTTCTAAAGCTTCATCCGGATCGATGTCTAAAAAGCGCGCGTAATTCACCACGCTGAAGAGCACATCACCTAGTTCATCAGGAATCTTATTAGATCCGGCATTGACCTCTACTTTCAGTTCGTCAAGCTCTTCGTGCAATTTGTCCCAGACTTGTTCTTTCTTATCCCAGTCAAATCCCACACCGCGGGCTTTGTCTTGAATGCGAATGGCTTTGACCAAACTGGGTAATCCCTTCGGCACTCCTCCCAGAACACTCTTCGGCAACCCGTCATTCCCGTCTGCCCCACCCTTTTCCTTCAACTTGATCTTCTCCCAATTCGCCTTTACCTCCTCTTCGTCAGTGACCTTGACGTCTCCATAAATATGCGGGTGACGATTAATCAACTTGTCACAAATACCGTTGAGCACATCGGTGATGTCGAAAGCACCTTGCTCTGAACCGATTTTGGCGTAAAAGACCATGTGCAACATGATATCGCCGATCTCCTTTTTGACCTCTTCCAAGTCGTTCTCCAGAATAGCGTCACCCAACTCATAGGTTTCTTCGATGGTGAGCGGGCGCAGTGTTTCCATGGTTTGCTTCCGATCCCAGGGGCATTGCTCGCGGAGTTCATCCATGATGGTGAGCAAGCGGGAGAAAGCGGTCAAACGCGGATCATTGGTGGACATGGTGCGAAGGTAGTTGTTCAGTCTAGCAGTCTTCAGTCCGCAGTCTGATGCAGGCCCAATACCACAGATTACTTGTACCTGCTCGGGTTCCTCATCATATCTCCGAGTAAACGTCCTACCTCTTCCGTAGATTTCCAGATAGGGCTGATCTGCTCCCTTGATGCATATCCACACGCAACCGAATATTCGAGCCACGTCTGGGTCTCCGTATTCTCTGAATCGGAATCGCTGACCTTAGAAACAAAATGTTTCGGGTATTGTCTTTTCCTATATGCCTCCGCTAGATTTGCACAGACCGCGCGTGACGACCTCCTCATTTGATTCGTCAAAGCATACATCTCCTCTTTGGGAAAAGTCTTGGTCAACTCGAATATTTCCATAGAAAGCTTAAACGCCTTCTTGTAAACGATTAAATCTCTAACACTGGACATATAATACTATTTGCCGTCGAATCTACTGATCTCAAGAACAAATTACGGACTGTAAGACTGCGGACTGAAGACTATAGACCGCAGTACTGAAATCCCTACCTTTGTACCATGAGCACCACGCTACTTACAGCCTTAGCCGCAGTTACACTTCTCGCTCTTGGATTCGCCGGTATCGCAATCAAGATTTGGGCGAAGAAAGGCGGCGAGTTCGCGGGAACCTGTGCGAGTAACAATCCGCTTGTTACGGAAAAAGGTGCTTCATGTGGTTTGTGCGGCGCTAAACCGAACGAGCAGTGTATGAACCCAGATAAGGCTTAACTCCCTTCCTCTTCCCTCACACTCAAACCAGTGCTTTGCCACGTGCGCATTCCGCCATTGCCATCATCCATAATGAGATAGGCTTTTACGTCAGGATTCTCAGCTAACCATTTCTTCGATCCTTCTTCTCCCATCACCATAAAGGCAGTCGCCAAGGCATCCGCAATAGCACATTCTTCTGTGATCACCGTAGCGCTGAGCAAACCGTGTTGTACGGGGTAGCCTGTGCGCGGGTCGATGGTATGGCCGTACTTCTTCCCATTTATCTCACGGAATTTGCGGTAGTTGCCGCTGGTAGCCATGGAGACGTTATCCAGCGAGATCACCGCCTGACGAACGTGGACATCACCCGGTATTGGTTTGTCCACTTGCAGACCCCATGAACGGTTCTGCGGGTGCTGCCCTTGGGCACACACCTCTCCTCCTACTTCGATCATGAAGTTGCTGATCTGACGCATCCTGAATAGGTCTGCAAGTACATCAACGGTATAGCCCTGCGCAATGCCGTTGGGATCGAATGTTAATTTGCGATCGGCGCCAACATAGGTCAATGTGGCCTTGGTCGAGTCTTCCAAATGCCAGTCGAAATGTGCGAGCATGCGACCTAAACCGATATGCTTCATGACACCGCCAAGCA
>CAZPEQ010000309.1:0-3611 GCA_964585605.1 uncultured Weeksellaceae bacterium
TGCGCGATCACTCTTCCTCCTGAAATGCCCAAGGTCTTCAACACCGTGGCAATGGCATCCTTCACCTTATCAGCTATTAAGGCGCCAATTACAAATATGATCAGTGCTGTGAGGAGTTTGGGCAAATAGGCTAAGAGTCCTGACAAGGCGCTCGTCAATGCGGCAATATCCATCTGATCCGATGCGAGCATGAAGACGAACAGCACCAGCATGTAGTAAATGATTGTAGACAGGATAACAGAAAGACCTGCCGTTATGCCAAAACCGTTGAGCATTTTGGTTAACCCCATCTTCTCCGACAGGGTATCAAGTCCTACACGTTTAAGGACACGCGCTATCATTTTGGAAATGAACTTGACCGCAACCAGTCCAATGATGAGAAAAAGCACGCCAATAGCAATGTCTGGCAAAATCAGGGCGAAATTGTCCCAGTAGGCTTTAAAAGAGTCGATGATCTTCATTCTTGTTCCGAGGTATTGGTTTCGTTGCTCTCCTCTTCAGGGGTAAGCAACCGCACTTTATCAAATAGCACATTTGCGTAATCGCCCAAGAACAGTTGCACGAAACGCATGGTTAACATAAGGATCTTCACACTACCCATTAGGTCCTCCCGTAACCCTTCTGGTACTTCCTCCGATGGGCTGATTATCTTAAATGGATTCTCACTCATTCTTCGCTAGGATAGAGATCCTGGTATTTAGCTAGTGCTCGGGAACGAGCTCTAAGCATTCTCATCTTAACAGCACTTTCGCTAAGTGCCATCACTTCCATTATTTCCTTGATCGATAGTTCTTCCTGATATTTCATCAATAACAACCCGCGATCCTCCGGTCCTATTTCTCCTAAAACCACCTGAAGACGCCCAGAGCGGATCTTAAACAGTTCTTTTTCGTAGAGGTCATCCTGGTCGTCCTCCAGGTCAAAGCGCTCGTCTACCGATTGGGTATGCATGCGCTGGGCTTTCCTTAAATGATCGAGGCAGTAGTTATATGTAATGCTATAAAGCCACGTACTAAAACTGGATCTAAAACTGAATTTAGATAAGTTCAAGAATGCTTTTAGGAAAATATCGTGTGCCAGGTCTTTCGCCAGATCACGATCCCTCGACATACTCAAACACTTATGAAATACCTTGGTCACATACCGATCATACAGCTGGCCGAACAACTTCGTATCCATCTCCTCCTGCAACTGGCGCACAATGTCTTCATCTGACAGTTGCTTGGACGACGATTTGTTCTTATTCTTTAACACAATGAAGTGGTGTTCAATTGGGACGTTGCAAAGGAAGCAAAGTCACTTAACTTTCAACGTGGGCTCATATCCTGTCCCGTTACCTGCCCCTCTGGTGTGGTCATGACCAAAAAGGGTCGACCGCTGGCTGCGTGGCAAGAATTACAGCTTAAAACCAACCCCGCATGAATATCATCGATCTGCGCCTTACCCCCACTAGCATATCGTTTAGTGAATGTATTCAGCGCATTTAACCCGTAAGTCTCCATATTCGAGCTCAGGTCAAAGCCATCATCATCCACGTTGGCGGCAATAAGTTCTTCCATGACCTCTTCCATTTCATGCGTATAGAAGGTCACTAAGGCTGAGTTGCCCTGTTCGCCAGCGGCATACAACTTATTGGAGAAACGCTGAAGTCGATCCATATAGATGGCCACTTCAACTTCCTCGTCGTCTTGCGGACTGGCTTGAGGATATGCTCGTTGGGGGATTGACTTGAGTTGATCTTCGACCTTGTTCAACTTAAACATAAGTACAAAAACAATCAACAAGGAGAGCAATGCAATTGACAAGGATAGCTTATTCATCGCCGATGTTACGCTGAATGGTGGGCAATACTGGATTCGAACCAGTGACCCCTACCTTGTCGAGGTAGTGCTCTAAACCAACTGAGCTAATTGCCCTTCTTGTAATGTTTTTACAAGCGGGTCGCAAATGTAAGCGAAGTAAATGTTATTGATTCGTGACGCTTTATTGAAAACAAATGGACAAATTTGAACGTTAGAATTAGCGAAACATGAAAGCATTCTCAATAAACATACTCTCGCTGGGCCTCGTGTTCAGCTTGGCAGCTTGCGGGCAAACTCCCAAACAAGTGGCTAGTGCAGATACCACTGAATTAACGACCAAGACCATTGCCATGTCCCATAATGATAAGGGAAAAAAGGTCATGAAATCAGACGAAGAATGGAAAGCCCAGCTAACGCCTGAGCAATACCGCATCTTGCGTATGAAAGGGACTGAACGCGCATTTACGGGGGAATATTGGGATGACAAGTCTGAATGTACGTACCAATGTGCAGGCTGCGGCTTGGATCTGTTCGACTCTGACTCCAAGTTTAAGAGTGGCACAGGATGGCCTAGTTTCCACAGCCCTGTTGACGAAGAGCATATTATTGAGCATAGGGATGTTAGTTACGGTATGGTTCGAGTAGAGGTGGTCTGTGGAGGGTGTGATGGTCATTTAGGCCATGTATTCCCAGATGGGCCCCAGCCTACAGGACTTCGTTATTGCATCAACTCTGCTTCGCTCGCGAAGGTTGAAAAGTGATGATCTTTTAGGCTTAACGCGGCCACATCCTTTTAACTTTGCACCGTTAAACTAAAAGGTATGGGCCACAAAGCGGTATCAGATAGCGGACAGATCTTCCAGAACCCCGTTCTTGAAAAACTGACGAAGACTCACATTGCATTTCCCTTGACTATTTTCTACGGAACTGGTTTTGGGGTTATTCTTTATGCGATCATCCAACTACGTAAGCCCGTATTCACGGCCATTGTCTTATTTCTCGTCGGTATCTTGTTCTTTACGCTAGTTGAATACTTGGTACATCGGTACTTCTACCACATTGAGCCTGATACGCCACGAAAGAAGCGCTTGCAGTATGTTTTCCATGGCGTACATCATGACCACCCACGTGACAAGAAAAGACTGGCTTTGCCTCCGCTTATGAGCGCACTTGTAGCGTTCCTGTTCATTCTACTGTTCAGAAGTACAATGGGAGAATTGGGGTATGCTTTCGGTGGCGGCTTCATGGTGGGCTATGCAGGATACTTAATGATGCATTACGCCATTCACGTGTTCAATCCTCCTAAGAATATCTTCGGGATTATTTGGAAACATCATAACCTCCATCACTTTGCTGGAGATGATCGCGCATTCGGCGTGAGTTCTCCACTCTGGGATCACGTTTTTCGCACGATGCCTCGTGTTCCCGTTGCACGTCAGAATAAGAAGCAGGCCTGACATTTAACTATTTTACAGTGGCAAATGGGTTGGATCGCCATTGAAGACAAACTTCCTGAAACAGGACAACGTGTGCTCTGTTGGGTACCCAATAATGATGTTTACTTGCCGGGAAAGACGGGAGCGTATGAGGCTAGGTATTGCATCATATTGAAGTTCGCCTTCAACTGGTTCATTGAAAACCCGAGTAAGACGGGCAAGAAAACGGATCCACACTTTTGGCTAGGAGAAGGCACTCGAAACCACTTTTTTAAGGAGGTGAGCCATTGGATGGCATTGCCTGATTTGCCGTAAATGCTCTGATACCCTTCGACAAGCTCAGGGTGACAAATAGGGAAGAATCAGTAATAAG
>CAZPEQ010000310.1:0-3605 GCA_964585605.1 uncultured Weeksellaceae bacterium
AAATACGATTCAGGATGTCGTTACCTTTTTACATGAATGTGGACATGCGATACAGCACGCTCATGGCTATTCTTGGTTGAAAATGCGCAGTATGTTGGTACCTGTCGTGAGTTTTTCCAACCGGATTATACAGTTCGTCATCATGGGAGGCATTTTGCTCATTAGCACCTTCCCTTCTCTTCTACTCTTTGGTTGCCTCTTATTTGCCGCTACGACACTTTTTTCAATTATTACCCTACCCGTGGAGTATGATGCGAGTAACCGTGCACTGGCTTGGATCAAGCAGAACAATGTGGTTACCCCGCAGGAATATGATATGAGCGCAGATGCGCTTAAATGGGCCGCACGCACCTACTTGGTATCTGCCTTAGGTTCTATTGCCTCCTTACTCTATTACGTGCAGATCTACCTGAGCAGGAGCCGCTGACTAGAAGTCGTATCGACTTACATGATTCATCGACATAGTAGAGCTCTATTGCTGCACCACTAATCTACCAACGTATGGTCCCTGACCAGTGGTCACGGTTAAAAGGTATAAGCCATCGGAAAGCTCACCATTCAAATCAACATCTTGGTTGTTACGAATGGTCTGAACGCGAACCAATCTACCATAAGTATCATGTATTTGGAGCGTTGCATGCTGCAAGCCAGTTGAAAGTCCTGGAATCTGCAATGTCACTTGATTACCCATGTTCGGATTTGGGTGAATACGCAATTGACCATTCTCGTTGTTGGTCAGGTTTGCAATCCCCGTAACTAAACTATCCACGGCAAAAACTCGCACATGACCATTCAGTCCACTCCCGATACCATTGTTGTCTGGAGCGCCGATAGCCAATCGTTCACCATCTGCTGAAAGCGAGACTGCACTGCCCGAGCGATCACTATGGGCCTCACCTTCAATATCCATACCCAGCTGCACCCAATCAACACCATCAAATTCATACAGGCGTGTGCGGCCAGGGCCAAAAGCTGGTATCCCTGCCGCTACTCGCATTCCATCAGCGGAAAGTGAAACGGATTCACCCAGGCGTCTTCCAATAGTCGTTCCGTCGATGTCAGTTCCCCGTTGCATCCAGCTAGTTCCATTATAATCATACACCCGTACATGGCCTACACTGTTGTTAGACATACTTCCTCCATCGTTAGAAGGAGCTCCAATGGCAATACTGGTTCCATTTGCTGATATCGATATGGAAGAACCTGAGCCATCTCCCGCAGTTTCTCCATCTATGTCCTGACCTTTCTGTACCCAATCGGTACCATCAAATTCGAAAACCCGAACATGCCCTGCACTGAATCCATTGCCATCATTGAAGGGAGTTCCTATAGCTACACGTGCACCATCTGAAGAGAGTGATACCGAATAACCTGACCGATCACCACCAGCTTCTCCATCAATGTCCATACCTAGTTGTATCCAACTATTCCCATCAAAGTCATACACGCGCACGTGTCCTGAAAAGAACCCAAAACCATTGTTCCCATTGTTAGCTATTGCCCCTATAGCCACACGCGACCCATCCGCAGAAAGCGAGATAGCGTTTCCCGACCGATCCCCACCAGCTTCTCCATCAATGTCTTGACCGAGTTGTGACCAGTCAGAGCCATTATACCCGTATATACGCACATGTCCGGATTCAGTACCATTTCCATCATTATTCTCAGCACCAATGGCCACGATATTTCCATCAGCAGAGAGTGAAACAGAAACTCCTGACAAGTCGTTAGTCGCTTCTCCGTCAATATCTTGTCCCATTTGGTCCCAATCTACACTGTTAAAGGCATAGACACGCACATGCCCACTTCTGGGGCCATTGCCGTCATTCTGTTCTGCGCCGATCGCCACGATGCTCCCATCTGAGGAGAGTGATACGGCGGCACCCGAAAGATCCACGACAGCTTCTCCGTCAATGTCTGAACCCAGTTGCACAATTTGGGCGTACAGGTGGTTCACTTGAAATGATACAAGGGTTGTCAGTATACTTATGCATACCTGACTGCGCAGCGCTTTCCACTGCCGTGTTCTTGGTTCGTTCATTTTACAATTACTAGTTGAGACTGTGTTTTAGTCGCAGCGACGGAACACAAACGGCCAACTTCAAAAGATATATATGTATCACAAGGTTTTTAACAAAATCAATAGTACTCGTAAACTTCTTCTAAGTCGATATCAACGCATTAACTGCAGGACTATAGGCAGGTGGTCAGAAAATCCACCGTGGTACTTTCTTCCGGAGTACGTACGATCAGGACTTTTTCCGAATTTAGGATGGCGGAATAATAGCCTATCGTCAAAGAATGCCTTGGCTTCATCCGCAATAAAACCATCCGTATCCAACATACTCGTGCTCACAATGAAGTGATCGATGTATCCCCAATCTCCTTTGTAATTGTATGAGCCTCGATCGGCTTTGTGCGCTGTACAAACCAAGTCAACTAAGTCTTTATCACTAGCCTTGTCGTTACAGGCAGCGGCAAGGACCTGGGATACACTCCTACTGGTGGGATAATCATTTAGATCTCCCATGATCAGGATATTCATGTTGGGGTCATCCTTTAGGATATCATCCACTTCATTCCGAACCGCACGCGCCGCCGTTACACGCCTGTGCTCTGTCTTTTTTACCCCTTCCCCTCTACTACTCCAGTGGCAAACGAAAATATGCATCTCTTCTCCATCCAACTTGCCATGTACATGCAGAATATCACGTGTTTTGTCGTTATCTAATTTAACCTCGATCGGGGCCTCGCTTATCACTTTGAAATGGTCTTTGCGGTAGAGCAAAGCCACATCAATACCCCGTTCGTCAGGAGATTCGAAATGGGAATGCCCATAGTTTCCCTCGTGTAATTCACCCGCACGTGCTAGATCCTTTACGCATTGCTCGGTTTCCACTTCGGCTAGGCCAACAAGTGCGGGAAGTTCTTTACCCGTCCAAGAAATGGCCTTTGCCAACTGTTCCAGTTTATGATCGTAGCGCTTTTGATCCCATTTGGTATCTGCATCAGGGGTGAACCAATCGTCGTTTTTACGCGGGTCGTTCTTCGTATCAAAGAGATTCTCTACGTTGTAGAATACAATGTGTGTTTTGTTCAGTGGCTTGACTGCGGCGGTTGAACCGGTTTGATCCAGCGCACTCAGGTCTACCCCTTCTCCACAGCCAAGGAAGGTCAATAAAAGCACCGCAGTTCCTAAAGTCGTTCTCATACTTAAGCGTATTAGCTTGCAATGTATACATGAAGGGTGTAGCACCCCCCCTTACTTTTGTATAGAACGGATGTGGGAGAGAGCTGGGGTAATGCAGGAGTATGAAGTCATAGCGTAGGATCTATGTCGGATAGATATCACCAAATACTTAAGGTCAAAAAAGGAGCCTCTAAGACTGAGGTAAGGCGTGCATTTCGTGACCGTGCGAAGGAATTACATCCAGATAAGAATAAAAATGCCAATGCGCACGATGAGTTCATTCTGCTAAGTGAGGCTTACGATCACTTGATGGGACGAAATCAAGGTAGTCGTCCGCAATCTGCTACTACGCGATCATCAGAAAGTACATCCCAAGCCAGGCGAGAAAAAGAACGACGAGAGGCAACCCGCGAAC
>CAZPEQ010000311.1:0-3603 GCA_964585605.1 uncultured Weeksellaceae bacterium
GGGTAACCTCATTGGTCCAGCGCGCGGCAGCGAGCATGAAGCGGATCAACGAATTTTTAGACGTAGAACCCAGTATAACGGGAGATACCGGCATCGTACTAGAGAAAGTAAAGGGTGACGTTGTATTTGAAAATGTTCAATTCACCTACCCCGATACGGGAATTAAAGCCTTGACCGATGTATCGTTCACCGTGCCAGCAGGTAGTTCTCTGGCGATCGTTGGCCAGACAGGGTCAGGCAAAAGCACCTTAGCCGAGTTAATGACCCGGCAGTATGATCCCACATCCGGGTCAGTATCGATCGATGGACATAATATCAAAGAGCTGAACGTAGACGCTTACCATAAGCAGCTTGGTTATGTTCCTCAAGACGTCTTCTTATTCAGTGACACGATCAGCAACAACATCGGGTTCAGCCTAGCGGATACCCACGTTGACCAACAGGCTGTTGAGCAAGCCGCCAAGGATGCGCAAGTACATGCTGACATCTTAGGTTTTCCGGAAGGTTATGACACCATATTAGGGGAACGAGGTATCACCCTGTCTGGCGGACAAAAACAGCGCGTGAGCATTGCGCGCGCGCTTGTTCGAAAGCCCGCCATTTTACTGTTTGACGACCCCTTAAGTGCTGTAGATACACAGACAGAGGAAGCGATTTTAACCGCGTTGGATCGGATCATGGCAGGTAGGACTACCATAATGATCAGCCACCGGATCTCAGCTATTCAGCATGTCGATCAGATCATTGTATTAGAGGACGGGCGTATCGCCCAAAATGGAAGCCATGCTGAATTAGCGGCACAAGAAGGCCCCTATGCGGAGCTATACCAGCAACAGCTGCTAGAAGGGGCGCATTAGCCTTAATGTGGATCACAAAAAAAGGATTCCTATATTTGGTAGGAACCTTTGCGCTATGTCTTACGAAAGAGGAGACGTTTATTCTAAAGTGGTGCGTGCCGGCAAACGGACGTACTTCTTTGACGTGAAGAGTACTAGAGGACGCGATCTGTACATGACTATTACGGAAAGCAAGAAGCACACTGACGAAGATGGTTCGGTAAGTTTCGAGAAGCATAAGCTCTTCCTTTACAAGGAAGACTTTGATAAGTTCCGTGATGGAATGGACGAAGTGCTTCAGGAGATAGATCGGCTCATTGATACAGGTGACTATAAGGGATTCGAAAGGCGCCACGGATCGGCGCAGACCTCTGATCTCTGAAACACGATCAGTCGCTAACTGATTCGCTCTCTTGTACCTTCAGCAACAGTAGTATTATGCTACTGTCGTGGTCTATTTGTGCCAAAATAGAGGCGCTATTCAAGCCCTTCTGATGTTGTTCCAAGCTCACTATCGACAAGGATTGGCGAGTTTATCCACAAGTTCTGCACACCATAAAAACGCATTATAGTGCTGCCTGTCAAGCCATACGCTGGGAAGGGGGTATGAACCAATCGGCTATGTGGCCAATCCCTGTTCATAATTGTATACCTCCTGATGCATGCTATTCCACGCTACCCCGAGTATTTTTAACCCCGAAGCATCGTAGAGACGCAACGAAATAGATGAAGATCTCCTTTTATGGCCATTCCTGTGTTGGAGTACATGTCAATGGCAAAGACCTCTTGTTCGATCCTTTTATAACGCCCAATGGCTTGGCTGAAGCTGTCGACGTAAATGCTGTCCCTGCGGATATGATCATCTGTACGCACGGCCACGCCGACCACGTAGCTGATGTAAAAACGATCTATGATCGAACACAGGCGGTGTTGATCAGCAATTACGAAATCGTCAGTTGGTTCGCAACGCAGGGTGTAGAGAATGGCTTTGGAATGAATACAGGCGGAAGCTACAGGCAAGATGGACTCCGTGTAAAATGTTTTCAGGCCTTGCACAGTAGCACCCTTCCTGACGGATCCAGTGGAGGAGACCCGAATGGCTACATCGTTTATTCTGAAGCAGGAAACTTCTATCACGCTGGAGATACTGGCCTGATGATGGATATGCAACTCTTAAAGGAAGAGAAGTTGAAATTCGCCTTTCTTCCGATCGGTGACGTTTTCACCATGGATGTGGCGGATGCTGTAAAAGCTGCGCAATTCATCAACTGTGATAAGATCATAGGCATTCACTACGACACCTTCCCTCCTATTAGCATTGATAAAGAACAGGCTAAGGCGGCCTTCGCTTCAGCAGGAAAAGAGCTGATCCTTATGGGAATCGGTGACTCAATTGAACTTTAATAACGTGACAACACCAAACATGAGCAAGATCATAAGCATAGCCAACCAAAAGGGTGGCGTAGGTAAAACAACAACAGCGATCAATTTGGCCGCATGTTTTGGCGTGCTTGAAAAGAAAACCCTTTTGGTAGATGCTGATCCGCAAGCGAATGCGACCAGTGGCATTGGGTTCGATCCAAGAGAGGAACGTACATCTATCTACGAAGCGATCATTGGAGGTGCTCCTGCAGCGGATGCTATTGTAAAGACGGATAGTATTAATGTAGACTTGCTTCCTGGTCACATTGACCTGGTGGGTGCGGAGATCGAATTAGTCGATATGGAAGAGCGTGAGTACCGCATGCGTAAGATGCTTGAGCCTATTCGAGACCAATATGACATCATTATCATCGACTGCAGCCCGAGTCTAGGCCTGATCACCTTGAACGCGCTAACGGCATCTGATTCTGTCATGGTTCCGGTACAATGCGAATATTTTGCGCTGGAAGGCCTTGGTAAGTTGTTGAACACGATCAAGATCGTGCAAAGCAGATTAAACCCGAATCTAGATGTAGAGGGCATGTTGCTTACTATGTATGATTCTCGTTTACGTCTGGCGAATCAGGTTGTGGATGAGGTGAAGACGCATTTCCAACAGTTGGTATTCGACACTGTGATCCACAGAAATGTTACGCTTAGTGAGGCGCCAAGCCACGGGCAAAGCATCATCATGCACGACGCCAGTAGTAAAGGAGCCGTAAATTACCTGAACCTTGCGCGTGAGATCATTCACAAGAATGAAGTGACTCGCGTTGAAGAAGAGATCGCCGAATTGGCGATGGCGGCAGAATGACCAAGAAAAGATTAGGACGCGGGTTAAGCGCATTGCTAGAGGACAACTCAACTGATATAACCAGCAACAAGACCGTTTCGGACGTTGCCACGGATGTAGCAGGTAGCATAAGCGACATACCAGTGAGTGCGATTGAACCCAATCCCTTTCAGCCCAGAACCACCTTTGACAAGGATGCCTTACTTGAGCTAGCCAATAGCATCAAGGAATTGGGCATCATTCAGCCGGTTACGGTGCGAAAGCTTGGTAAAGGAAGGTACCAGTTGATCAGCGGAGAACGTCGATTCCGTGCTTCACAGGCGGCTGGACTCAAAGAGATACCAGCCTACGTGCGTATTGCCAATGACCAGGGTATGCTGGAAATGGCCTTGGTAGAGAACATTCAACGGCAGGAACTCGATGCAATTGAAGTGGCGATCAGTTTTCAGCGTTTAGCTGACGAATGCGACTTGAAGCACGAAGAATTAGGAGATCGTGTAGGGAAAGATCGAAGCACCGTGAATAATTACCTGCGCCTGCTAAAACTCCCTC
>CAZPEQ010000312.1:0-3584 GCA_964585605.1 uncultured Weeksellaceae bacterium
TTCTCAGTTTCCACACGAGCCAGTTGAAGCGAAGGGTGAACAGGAGAGGTATGGTGAACATGTTGAACAGCATTACCCAATAGAACTGAATATCGTAGACCAAAAGAAAAGCGACGACCAATATGCCGAAATTCCAGTAGGTTGCCCACACCAAGCATTCTAACCTGATCTTGGATATATATTCATCCTCGTCAGGTTCTTTCGCAAAAGCAACGATCAAAGCGCCAATGATCGTTGCGATGCCGAGCAGTTCATTCAGTATGTTGTTTTCAGTTAAGCCGATAAACCGGCTATTCTCTTGAGCAGACACGAACGGATTTTGGTTATCAGGAAATAAGGATAGCACGTTCAGATCGAGAAATGCAGGACTCCATTCAAATATCGCTGCAGGTATGCCAAGCAATAAGCTGGGTATCAATATGAGCCAGCCGAACTTCTTGAGCCGAGCCGGTAACAAGTAAGTCGTTTTCATCTATGTAGTTGTTATTAAGTCAAATACTTGCGACCAAAAGTAAAATAAACTTTACATAAAGACAATTATATTTGTCTTTACGCGCGAAAGCTTAACCTTTAGGCCTTTCGAACCGTATTACCATCGTCTACTCAGAAAATGACCCACTCACACTCACTTCTGAATAGTTCCATCACTGGCGTGGCGGCTATTCACATTTCATTGTCGGATATTGAGCACTCGAATACTAGCCTTATTCGGCCCGCCGCTTACCTTAGTCGCCCCACACTTTCACATGCTAACTCTACAGCGTTTCCCCTATGAGTGATCTACCTTATAAAGCACATCCTACAGCGGTGGTTGATGAAGGCTGCGCGATCGGTGCAGGTACCAGCATTTGGCATTTTAGCCACATCATGCCGAATTGCCGAATCGGTAATAACTGCAACATTGGACAGAACGTGGTCATCAGTCCCGACGTGGTCCTCGGAAATAACGTGAAGGTGCAGAACAACGTGAGCATTTACACGGGTGTCACCTGCGATGATGATGTTTTTCTAGGTCCGTCCATGGTATTCACCAACGTGACTAACCCGCGCAGTGGGGTGAATAGAAGAGGTCAATACGCGAAGACTCATGTGGGGCATGGAGCTAGTATAGGTGCTAACGCCACAATCGTGTGCGGTCATGATATTGGCCCCTTCGCATTTATAGGTGCTGGGGCAGTGGTTACTAAACACATTCCTGCGTATGCATTGGTCGTGGGCAATCCAGCGAAGCAGATCGGTTGGATGAGCGAGTATGGTCATCGATTGAACTTCGATGACAAAGGAGAAGCTACCTGTGCAGAAAGCGGGGAGCAGTATAAATTGATGAACGGAGCGGTTACAAAGGCATGAGCGCGAAGAAGATAAAGTTTGCAGTAGTAGGATGCGGTCATATCGGCAAACGACACGCTACGATGATCAGTCGCGATACCGAAGCGCAGCTGTTAGCGCTTTGTGATGTGCGCCCGAAAGAAGATCTGGCATTAACGGATTTCAAAGCCCCGTTCTTCACCTCTATGGACAAGATGTTCGAGGAGGTACCAGATATAGAGGTGGTGTGCATTTGTACACCCAATGGTTTTCACGCAGAACAAAGTATAAAAGCGCTGGCTGCTAAGAAACACGTGGTTTGCGAAAAGCCAATGGGTTTGAGCAAGGCCAATTGCGAGAGTGTCATACATACTGCCTTGCAGAACAACCGATACGTTTTCGGGGTCATGCAGAATCGCTTCAGCCCACCAAGCGATTGGCTCAAGTCTGTCCTGGATCAAAAACTCATGGGTGATATCTACATGGTCAAGATCGATTGTTTTTGGAATCGCGATGACCGCTACTACAGCAAGAGCCCATGGAAAGGTACCAATGACCTAGATGGGGGAACGCTGTTCACCCAATTCAGCCACTTTATCGACATCATGTACTGGATGTTCGGCGACATTACAGATATTGAAGGTAAGTTCGCGGACTTCAATCATGCGGACATGACCGATTTTGAGGATAGTGGCTTGGTTACCTTCCGTTTCTTGAACGGGGGCATGGGCTCGTTGAACTACAGCACCGCAGTGTGGAATAAGAACCTGGAGAGTAGCCTAACGGTGATCGGCGAAAAAGGTAGCGTTAAGATCGGCGGGCAGTATATGAACGAGGTGGAAATATGCAACATCGACGGGTACGAAATGCCGCAACTTCCTCCAACCAATCCAGCTAACGATTATGGTGCTTACAAGGGTAGCGCCGCTAACCACCACTACATCATCAAGAATGTGGTGGATACTTTGAAAGAACGAACCATATTGACCACCAATGCCTTAGAAGGCTTAAAGGTGATCGAGATCATAGAACGAATTTACCAGAAGAGAGATGAGCAATATCTACGATAAACTAGTCAACAAAGAAACCAAGCTAGCAGTAGTTGGCCTTGGTTATGTAGGACTTCCTATTGCACTGGCTTTCGCCCGCAAACTGAAAGTAGTAGGTTTCGATATCAACGCCGAACGGGTTGAAATGATGAAGCGTGGAGAAGACCCGAGTAATGAACTGGAAGCGTCTGAGTTCGAAGGCTGCGACATCGAATTCACCGCTGACATTGAGGATCTGCGCGATTCTACCTTCTTCGTTGTGGCTGTACCTACGCCTATTGACCGCAAGAATAGCCCTGACCTAGGTCCTTTGCTAAGTGCATCTCGCACGGTAGGCCAGGTGTTGAAGAAAGGAGATTACGTGGTTTATGAGAGTACCGTTTACCCGGGTTGTACCGAGGAAGATTGTGTGCCGTTATTGGAGAACCTGGCCGGTCTCAAGTACCGCGATGATTTTAAAGTAGGCTATTCGCCAGAACGGATTAATCCTGGAGATCGGGAGCATACACTAGAGCGCGTTGTTAAGGTAGTATCGGGTTGCGATGAAGAGTCCGGCGAGATCGTGGCCAAGACCTATGAATTGGTCATTGATGCGGGTGTACACCGTGCCGCTACGATCAAAGTTGCTGAGGCAGCTAAGATTATTGAGAACACGCAGCGCGACCTGAACATTGCGTTGATCAACGAATTGAGCATCATCTTCAACCGACTTGACATCAATACGTATGATGTGTTGGAGGCCGCAGGAACCAAGTGGAACTTCTTGAATTTCCGACCCGGATTGGTTGGGGGGCATTGCATTGGCGTTGACCCGTACTACCTCGTTTACAAGGCACAACAGGTAGGGTACCATGCGCAGATCATTGACAGCGGACGTTTTGTGAACGACAGTATGGGTGGCTATGTGGCCAAGCAAACGGTCAAGAAAATGATCAAGTTGGACAAGGCTCTGAAAAATGCACGTGTGTTGGTCATGGGTACCACCTTTAAAGAAAATGTGACCGATATCCGCAATAGTAAGGTTGTGGATGTAGTGAACGAGTTGAAGTCATTCGGCCTCACGGTTGATGTGGTCGATGCTTATGCGGATAGCGATGAAGTACACCACGAGTATGGTTACCACTTGGCTAAAGAACCAACAGGGGTTTACGATGCGATCATCGTAGCAGTTAACCATGACGTTTATGAAGGTCTTGATGAAGGCTATTTCAAAGACATGATGAACGG
>CAZPEQ010000313.1:0-3575 GCA_964585605.1 uncultured Weeksellaceae bacterium
GCCTTCGCGGCATTGTCATTCATCCATTTTAAGAGTTTGGCTCTTTCGGCATCGGCATCGGCAATGTTGGCGCGATGGGTTTCAATCTGCTCCCCATTCTTCTGAATGGTCTTCTCTAGTCCGCTAATAGAAACATCCCGTGTATTGATTTCTTTATCTAGTTTCAACACCGTAGTATTCTCCTCTCCTATCCGCTTTTCCTGCTGAGCTGCTTGATCTTTCCACTGGTCTTTGAACACCCCGTCTCTTCGCACAACATGTGTCACAAGGTCTGTCAAAGCCACCAAAGAAGGTTTCAATTCATACAAGGTTCGTTCAGCTTGGTCGTATTGCCCGTTCTGATCTTGGATATGCGCTTCATCAATACCGTTTACAAATGCATTGTAAACGTTTTGATAGGAAACCGTTTCATCACTTTGCCCATAAGCTAAATAGCTGCATGCGACACTGAGCACGGATAAAGCGAATGTCAACATAAACGTTCCTAGCGGACGCATACTGCTCCGTTTGTTCTTCCTGTTCATCGTTCTTGTTCTGTTTAGATCCGTACCTAGTTGAAATACACCCAACTGTTATTAGAGCGTGGCAAGTGCCAGCACCAATTTCGGAGTGATCTCAACTAGGTCAGATACGTTATGAGGGATCAGCTATTAACCGCGAGTAACTCTTGTTTCTCTGCGAGCAACGCATCGTTGTTTTTCTTGAACGTTGCTTCTTCCAGTGCTGCTCGTTCTTCGTAGTTCGCACGAAGCGCATCCATTTGTGCGCGAGACTCAGCTATCGATGGAGACTTCCTGATATTTCCCGTCACCTTCCCGTAGGTCTTGTTTGCCGCAGTTACGTACTCTTGGCAAATCGATCGCAGTGCCGCCCATCGAACTAAATAGGCAACGGCGGACGGCATGAACATATCACTGAGGTAATACTCCTTGCGCTCTTCTTTTGTGTAGGTTGTATCCGTACCGGTTTCTCCTGCCTCATCCTTGACTCGAGCAATCACATCTGAATCTCCCAATCTTTTACAGAAGGAGGCTAGGCTATTCCAAAAGGTCTGTGCATTCAGCAGCGCAACGTGAATATTGCTGAACGCCCAAACTGCCATCTGCAAGGCATGCAAAGAAGATTCGGCGACACCTAACTCTTCTGCATTCGCTCCCATTTGTGCATTCAGTTCCGCGATCTTCGCAGCAGCATCACGTTTTTCACGTTGCTGTTGCATTTTAAGATCTATCAATTTCAAGCGTTCAGAACGAATAGATTCAGCTTTGGTATTTGCGTTGTCGGCCATCGTATTTGCGCTATCTGCGACGGAACCGGCCACAGCCCCAGCAGCACCTATCGCCGCCGTATAATCTCTAGGGGTTTTCGCCTTTGCCTCATCCAACGCGGTTTGCGCATCTACCACCGCTGTTTCTGCAGCGGTCTTTTCGGTTCGTGCGGCCTCCAATGCAGTCGTCTCAGTCTCCAATTCAGTTTGAGCGGCTTCCTTATCCGCATCTTCAGCTGCATCAACAGCTTGTTGCTTGGCGTCTACCGTGCTTTCTAGATCGGTTACTTTCTGCCTAAGTTCCTGTAGAGCGGTGTTTGCTTTTGATAAGGCTTCGTTCTTTGCTGTGAGATCTTTTGCTTTCAGCAATTCACCATTGGCACCGTTTCCGTTGCCATTGCTATTCCCATTTCCACTGCTCTGCCCTCCGTTTCCTTGCATTTTTCCAATGCTGGAGGCCATTGCGGCAGCGGGGTTAGACATTTGCACATATGTACTCACACCAGCAGTTAACGCACCTGCAACAGCTCCAACGAGGCCTGTAATGAAAGCCCTTTCAGACTCCTTGTCTTCTCGCGCTGTTGCCTCCGTGATCTGTGTCTCCAACTCCTCTAGCGAATCACCTAAGTCCTGCTGCAATTGAACCTGATTGGCTAAAGAAGCCTTCATTTCACCTTTCAAACGATTCAATTCTTGCGTACGCTGGTTTTGTTCTCCTACCTGTGTCTCCGCAGTCGCCGCATCTTTACTCGTTTCTTCTTTCAACACTTTAAACCGTCCTGCAAGATCCTTACAAGAGGCAGCCATTTGATTTGCTGCGGTAGCACACCTTGCCAGTGTTTTCAGCGCACGGGGTTCATCTGTGCGCAACAACCATTTGTACGCTTCGGTCAATCTGCGCAACACATCGTCAGTCAAGGTTACAAATCCTTGCATAACAATAACGCAGTCAGAACACAGGTCAGCCAATTCTTTCTGTTTGGTAGAAACAGAGGCGGCTAGTGTACCCGTACCTGTAACTCCATTGTACGCGATGTAAATCAGGTCAGCAGATCTATCCAAATCACCCAGCATGCCCTCGAGCGTCATATCATGTAAGATCTCTTGTTTCGCAGCAACAACCCAGCCTGCCGTATCCGGGGGAACTGTTGTCATTTGATAGGACTCTGTAGAACCATCGCTCAATTGCAAGACCAGCTCTTCGCTATTCGTAGTTACCATTGCAGTACTCATTCTCTTATGATTTATGCCAGTGAGATCACACGTTGACCAACCGACTGTTTAAATTGATGAGAAGCAATATTATTGGCTTGACTTTTCCTTACCTAGGTACTATTCTCAATAGTCAAATGACGGTACAATAGTCTTATCGTACCACCGTACTTAATAGTACCTGAACAGCAGCATGAACCTGCTTATACTTGTGCGTATCTTGGTTAACTGCAGAGCTTCTACGCTTGAGTGAATTACATGTAAGCACCTCTCCGTTCTTTCCTACGAAATGCGCCTCTGCAAAACGAAAATATCCTTTTGTTCTTTTCACATGAATAATTCCTTTGACATATAACTCATGCCATAAGTGTGCAAGATGCATCTTAAAGCGCATGTCCCATTTTACTAATACTTCTTGTTGCCTTGACTCTTCGAATAGGTCAAAAAAACGGGAACCCGAGCTGATCCACTTCCTTTCTAGCAGCTGATGCACTAATTCTTCTAACCTGCCCTTTTTCGTCCACAGTACAATGGGCATGGGCTTAACGTAACCAGGAGCCTCAAGGTCAGTCACCTTGCCTGTAGAACCATGCAGAATAGTGTACAGATGGCACAACTCAATGACCCTGGCGAATGGATTAAATGCTGCATCCATCAATAAACAAGCTTGCGAACTGCTTTTCTCAATTTCGCTTACCAGCTCTAAGGAATCTTCTCGTTGCCTCCTCAACAACTCCATGCACATTTCAAAAACATGCTTTTGAATGGCAAGGAGCACCACCTGCCGCTCTAAATCCGGAATTCCAGCGTGCACTTTTTCGCTTATCGTTGTGACCAAGCATGCAGTCCAAATCCCAATTGATTTAGAAGTAACCGTACGCTGTTCTATTGCCTGTTCGGCACTTAGCAGAATAGTCTCCAGATCGTACTTCGCAAGTTGTGCACGTATTTCCTTCTTCTTATCTAAACCAGAAAATGGACTATACGATGCGAGCGTGTGCCTTGCGATGGAATCAAGCATTTATGGGGGAGACAAGTTGCATTCGGTTGTACTTGCACAAGATTCATGAATGTATCCACGTATCACAATACCCAT
>CAZPEQ010000314.1:0-3559 GCA_964585605.1 uncultured Weeksellaceae bacterium
GTGTATGGTCGTTGCCTTGCTCCCAGCACTTTTAGACATGACCTTAGCCGCTCGACCCGTTGGCGCCATCAAAAAGAAGGGTTTCCCCTCATTTTCAAGGACTCGTGCCAAGGCACCCAGCAAAGCGGTCTTGCCTGTTCCCGCAAAACCTCTAATGATCAAGGTGGGCATTTCCTTATCAGTGAACAGCCAACGCTCAATAGCACTACAAGCTTTCTCCTGACCGTCAGTAGGTTCAAAGCCAAGTTGCTCTTCAATCTTTGTTTTAATGCCCATCCAGCATGGCGTTTCTAACGTTCGGCCATGTGAAGGGCAGGAACGGCTTCGATCAAGTGCTAATTTATTGTAGATTTGGGCCTCTTCTGTAAGCTTATTCGAGAAGCTAAAAGAAACATGAAAAACATTGACAAATTTGTTTTCCCCGGTTTACTGGTTGTCTTTGGGCTAGTATTACTGATATGGGGCATTATAGACGAGCAAACTAATTGGTTCGTTTGGGGAGGAGCCGCGTTGTTGCTTGCAGGGATCGTTAACCTGCTCCTACAGTTGGGCATAGTAACCCGTCAGTTAAGCATGATCTTAGGTAGTGCCTTTTTGGTGGGCGCTGTAATGCTCAGTTGGATGAATGTTCGTTCAGTTCAAGGAACGATCGAAGAGACGGAGCGCAATAATGAGATCCGCAGGAATGTGATCCAAGGCTTAAAAGACCTGCGCACGGCGCAAATAGCTTTTAAAGATAACCATGGAGCGTTCACGAAAAACGCGGCTGTGTTAAGTGACTTTGTGAAAAACGGAAAGTTGTTGTTGATCAAAGCGCAAGGTCAGGTTCCTGATACACTAACGGAGCAAGAGGCGGTGGATTTAAATATCATTACACGTGATTCCTCCTACGTCAATGCGTTAGATTCCTTGTTCCTAAGTCCGCATGTACAAGAGGGACGTACCTATCCTTTTCACATAGATTCATTGCATATTGCTCGTTTCGCTGGTGGCTCAACCTTTAAAATGGAAACTGCTGTTGTATCCTCCAGTGGCCGAAATGTTCCCGTATTGTTGATCCAGGAACCCAATCCGATCAATAAAGCGGAACCTTTAATGGTTGGGAATCTGGAACGGGCCTCCACCGCAGGTAATTGGAAAGGCGTCGAATAAAAGTCGATTCAAGATGGAATGGGGAGCTCCTGGGTTCGATCCTGGTAAGTTGCGCTCCTACCATACCGCTGTCACTATATCTGATGGTTTCTGTGGAAGTGCAACACTTGACCTGAACACGGGTTCAGTGCTCAGTTTGGTTGTAGCAGATGCCTCAATTGAGTTTGCAGCAGCGCTTCAACAACTTGCGAATCACAAGCTAAATCCACGAAAACCTGCTTTATTAACCGTTCTCTGCGCTCCTGACCAAAGTGCCATGGTTCCTGAACTACTGGCTTCAGATAAAGAAGGCCAAGCACATTTGACATTGCTTCATGGGCAAACCCTAACCGGAGCATTGCGCAATAGACATCTAGAGGAAAGTGGGGCTCGTTTCTACTTTAGGAATGATGGTGCCATGGAACGACAAGTACTTGGTACATGGCCTTCAGCCATGCTTTACCCGATGCAACTCGCCATTACCCGTTCCGCATTGTCAAGGGTCGAAGCGAAAAAAAGAACCTTATTGGTTCATGTACTTGGCGACCGCACGGATTTGGCCATAGTAGACAGCAGCGGTCCAATTCTATGCAACAGTTTTTTGACAAAAACACCAGAAGACCTACTCTATTTCGCCTTATTCGCGGCGGAACAGACCGCTAGTGATAAGGACGATTTGGTATGTTATTATGCAGGCCCGGCTTGCACCCAGCAACATGTTGATCTGTTGGAAGAATACCTTCCACAGGTATGTCCTGCGAACAACAGCAAGGAACTTGCAGACAAGAAAAATGCGTTTCGTTGGCTGTCCTTAATTGAACGGGATATATGCGTGTCGTAGGAGGTAAATACCGCGGAAAGAGGCTTCACCCGCCTGCTAAGCTAAGAGCCCGCCCAACGACTGACTTTGCCAAAGAAGGTTTATTCAACGTTCTGCAGCACAGTATTGAGTTGGAAGGCATTGAGGTTTTGGATCTATTTGCGGGAACCGGTTCCATCTCGTTGGAGTTTCTGTCACGTGGTGCAGCCAACGTTGTATCGGTAGATGCGGACAAGCGTGCCGTGCTCTACATGCAAAAATTGGCACAAGAAGTGCAGGATGATGCTTGGCAGGCTATACGCGCAGATGCTTTCGGCTTCTTGAACACCTACGCGCCTAAGAAGGATATCATCTTCGCAGACCCCCCTTTTAACCTGCTTAAACACCAAAAATTGGTGAATCGCGTTATGGAGAAAGAGCTTTTAAAAACAGGAGGATCGCTTATTATTGAGCATCCGAAGGAGGTTGACCTGCAGGAAGAAATTGGTTACCAACGTACTCGAAAGTACGGCAACCTGAACTTCAGTTTTTTTAATGCCTGAACAACATGTCTGACCAAATAGCCATATTTCCCGGATCTTTTGATCCCATCACCCAAGGCCATGTATCGGTCGTTGACCGTGCTTTACCGCTTTTTAAGAAGGTGATCGTTGCCATGGGCGTGAATAACAATAAGAAGTACTTATTTGAGGAAAAGAAACGGTTGAACTGGCTTGTTCAAACTTTCGCTAAATACGATAACGTTGAGGTTGTTAGATATGAAGGGTTAACGGTGAATTTGTGCACTGCACAAAATGCGTCATTCATTCTACGTGGTATTCGCAATGGAACTGATCATGACTATGAACGAGCCATTGCCTTGAACAACCGACAAATGACGGGAGTGGAAACGATCTTTATGCCGGCTGAGCCGGAAGTAGCACATATAAGTAGCACCATAGTAAGAGAGCTCTGGAAAAACGATGCGGATATTTCCTCTTTCGTTCCCAGTTCTGTTCAACCATGAAATGGATCCCACTCATAGCGATACTTTGGGCAACAAGCTTGCAACAGGCTCATGCTACAAGCATCTTAATTGAGGCTTCTGCTTACCGTGGAAAAACAGCGTTGCTGTACCAGTACAATGACTACTTCAGCCTGCGCACGGAAGTGATCGCGCAAGGACTGGTCAACGACACGGGTGTTGTCATCTTACATGTTGATCTAGACGAGATCATGCTGGTCAAACTAAAGATCGATCACGTGGTTTCCGACTTTTTCCTGGAGCCTGAGCAGGACTATGAGATACAGTTTGGCACTCCTCCCGCAGGTGTCGCAAAAACCCTAAGTGGTAATACCAAAGTAAACCCCTTGTTCATCGGATTGGATCGCTTCGATATCAATGCCCTACTAACCGACATGAATGCGCGAATAGATGCATTCACCGTTGCGGAATATGGCAAGCAGCGTGTTAGTGATCAACAGGCGGCAAAAGCAGAATCGCAACAGAAAAAACAGGCAGTGGACACAGTCGCTTTTCAGGCATCCTCATTCCCTGCTCGGGTAGATACGTTTGAGCAAAAGCTCACCAGTTTCTACGATGAGGTGGATCACCCCTTTTTTAAAGCA
>CAZPEQ010000315.1:0-3552 GCA_964585605.1 uncultured Weeksellaceae bacterium
CGAAGGATACGGTAAGGCTTCCTCCTTCCCCTGGAGCTATCGGTTCTCTAGGCCAATCCTTACTCACGGTACAGCCGCAGGTGGTCTTCACATTGGCGATCAATAAGGGCCGCTTGCCCACATTGGTGAATTTGAATTCACGGGTAACAACCGTTCCCTGAGAGATATCTCCTACGTCGATCTCGTCAGCTTCAAACTCAAAACGAGGTAAGTCTTCAGCTGGAATCTCCTCGTATCCACTTCCGGGAACAGCGATCAGATCCGTTCCTAATTCTTCAGGTTGATCGTTGTGGTCTGTGATCTGGCAGGAAGTAACACCCCAGACCAAAGCCAGTATATATGTGATGCGTATCATTTATCAATGAGTCCGCGGCCTACCTTTTTGATCTCGCCGCTTTGTTTGTAATCATCGAACAATTTATCAAGTACTCCGTTGATGAAATTCTTGCTCTTGGGCGTACTGTATGCTTTTGCGATCTCGATATATTCATTCATGGTCACCTTAACGGGAATCATGGAGAATGTTTTCACCTCTGCTAAAGCCATTTTCATGAGGATCATATCACTGAGTGCGATCCGGTCAGCTTCCCAATTCTTGGCTTTGTCGCTGATGGCCACTTCGTGGATGGCTCCCATTTCCATTGTCTGGTGAAGTAATTGAGAAATGAATTCCTTTTCATCCTGAGGATCAGAATACAGTTCTCTGAGCTTCATATCTCCATCCTTCATATTCTCGATCGTGCGCTTCACCATATTACAGGCTAGATCCAGATCCTCTAACCAATGGATACTCCGTTCTTCGAAAACATCATGCAAGGGTTCGGCATTCGCGATTTCTGCCACAAATGCTTCCACAAGGAACTTGCGATCTGAATTGAAGTCGCCTCGTTCATCTTGCATGAAACCTTGATATATCTCACTCTCTGACAAAGATCTGAAGAGCTTCTGCATCAACTCCTTCTGCCCTACCCAGTTGATCTTCCGTTTCTCACCCTCCTCCTTTAGCAAGGAACTGGTAATAATCGCCGCTAAGGCCTGATTGGTAACGAACTTCAAGTTCGGGTTCAGGTCCTCATCAGTAGGCAGTCGTTTTTTCTTGCGCTCCGTAATACGCTCATTCGCACAGCGATGCAATTCCGGAAAGACCTGCAATAAGGCTATGTAGAGGTCGTAGGTGTAACCAATATTCTGGATCAGACCTTTTTCTATAGCACCCACATTAGCGGAATCGCTTTGCAACAACGCATAAAGAGCTTGGTAGACCTTTATTCGAACGTATCTTCTGTTCAGCATGTATCAATAACCCAATCCCGCGTTTCGGATACTCGCAATGCGTTCTTCGGCAATCCTATTGGCAATCTTATACGTAGGCACACCTTCTTGCTTACTGCGTTCAAAAACACGCAACGCAGTATTGTATATCTCTGTGGTCTGCTCCATTGCAGCTTCTTCTACATAGCCTTTCAATTCCCAGAAGCAATTGATGATACCTCCCGCATTGACCAAGAAATCAGGCGCGTACAAAATGCCTTTGTCCATAACCGCTTGACCGTGGGTTTGCTCATTTGCCAATTGATTATTGGCCGCTCCAGCAATAACACTGCACTTTAATCGAGACAAGGTGTCGTCATTAACCGTGGCTCCTAATGCGCATGGCGCGTAGATGTCCATCTCTTGATCATAGATCTCTTCCAAACCAACAGCCTTTGCTCCGAACTGCGCTACCATTTTTTGGACAGAGACTTCGTGGATATCGGTTACGATCAACTCGACTCCTTCTTCATGCAAATACCCACATAAACTTTGACCCACGCTGCCAACTCCTTGTACCGCTACTTTGCGCCCTTTCAGCTCATCTGTGCCAAAAGCCACTTTAGCAGCAGCTTTCATTCCCATGTAAACACCGTAGGCGGTTACAGGAGAAGGGTCTCCACTTCCACCCATAACCTGAGGCAAACCAGCTACATAGTCTGTTTCTTTCTTGATGTTGACCATATCGGTTGTGCTCATACCCACATCTTCAGCGGTTATGTACTGGCCATTCAAACTTTCAACGAACTGCCCAAAGCGCCTGAACATTGCCTCTGTTTTGTCCTTTCGTGCGTCCCCTATAATTACGGCCTTACCACCACCTAGGTCTAATCCCGCTAAAGCAGATTTGTATGACATTCCCCTGCTCAACCGGAGTACATCGGTCAAGGCCTCTTGCTCTGTAGCATAGCTCCACATGCGTGTACCGCCGAGTGCGGGCCCTAAAGTGGTGTTATGAACAGCAATGATCGCACGAAGCCCGGTTTCTTTATCTGTGCAGAATAGGATCTGCTCGTGCCCCATGTCGTACATGGAGCCAAGTACTCCTGATCGACTTTCCTTCTCAAGTGCTGAAATATCCATTTATCCTTTGCTGTTTTCAATGAACTAATCGACCCGCGTCAGGTTACCTTTGTACTTCCGATTCAAACCTGTCCGTTCGGGGGCGCAAAAATAAGACTTTAAAACCTGCTGAAGTACGAAGGATCCACATGAAGTCTTTGTTCACCTTGAATCGGTATTTCTGGAACTATAAAGGGCGATTCCTACTTGGAATCGTATTCATTTTCTGCGCCAACCTCTTTGGTGTGATCGCACCTGAGATCGTTGGTCAGGCCATGGATATGGTAAAGAACGTGATCGTTGCTGCGCGAGAAGGAGGTACGGTGGATAACATTGAATTACCAGCGTTCATCGATTCCATTACCCGCTTCTTCCAATACGACCTCAATACTGTTCTTCAACAAAAGCCTGATATGAAAAGCGCTGCCTTCTGGCTAGCGGGCTTCTTGGGCATCTTGTACTTGCTGGCGGCGGCTATCCGTGGCGTTTTCACCTTCGCCATGCGGCAAACGATCATCATCATGTCTCGCTTTATCGAATATGACCTGAAAAATGCGGTATTTGACCATTATCAGCGCTTAGACCGTTCTTTCTTTAAGCGCAATGCAACGGGAGATCTAATGAATCGGATCAGTGAAGACGTGACTGCGGTCCGTATGTACTTGGGGCCTGCTATCATGTACACGATAAACACCACGGCCTTGTTCATCTTGGTAATTTCCTTCATGCTCAAAGAGGACCTGGAACTGACCCTGTATGCGCTTACTCCCTTGCCGGTTATGACGGTGATCATCTATTTGGTCAGCGATGTGATCAACAAGAAAAGCACACGTAAGCAGGAAGAACAGAGCCAGTTAAGCACGATCGCGCAAGAGACCTTTAGCGGTATTCGTGTGTTTAAGACCTACCACCGGGAGAAAATGGCCATTGCAAAATTCGAACAGGCCAGTTCACGTTATCGCGACAGGGCTTTATCCCTTGCCAAAACCGAATCCCTTTTCTTACCTGCGATTATACTGCTGATTGGCCTGAGTACGGTTCTTACCATTTACGTGGGTGGTATGAAGGTAATCGCTGGAACAGATGGCATCACCTTCGGAGTTATCGCCAAGTTCGTCATCTACGTTAACATGCTTACCTGGCCCTTCGCTTCTATAGGCTGGTTAACCTCATT
This sequence comes from uncultured Weeksellaceae bacterium, assembly GCA_964585605.1. Classification (GTDB taxonomy): domain Bacteria; phylum Bacteroidota; class Bacteroidia; order Flavobacteriales_F; family PHOS-HE28; genus CAZPEQ01. The sequence continues at coordinate 3,548 of CAZPEQ010000315.1, forward strand.
GGTCC
>CAZPEQ010000316.1:0-3531 GCA_964585605.1 uncultured Weeksellaceae bacterium
TTGAGGTCGATCAGTAGATCGTCATGCGTGACCTTACTCTCTAAGCGTGCCGAATGGAAGCACATCAATGCGAACAAGGCATGTATGTCGGGTGTACAGGTAACTTCGTTAGAGCGCAACAAGTTTGTAAGACGCAGGGCTTCTCCACATAACTCCTTACGCACAACCCGGTCTTTTCGTGTTGAATGAAAACCTTCATTGAAGATCAAGTAGAGCACTTCTTGCACGCGGTGGATCCGATTGCTCAATTCTTGGCCTTGGGGAATGCAGAATTTGATATTTCTTTCCTTGATCGTTTTGCGTGCACGAACAAGTCGCTTCTTAATGGTCTCACCCTTTAGCAAGAGCGCGGCTGCGATTTCTTTTTGAGAGAATCCGGCGATGGTTTTTAACGCAAACGCGATCTGGTCTCGCGGATCCATGTAGGGGTGGCAGGCCGTAAAGATCATGCGCAACTGCGCATCTTCGATCTCGTCGTCTAAGAACAACTCGTTCAGTGCGATGGATACTGTACCATTTTCGAATAGGCCACCGCGGTGTTTCTCAGAACTCAATTTGCGGAACAGGTCGATCACGCGGTTCTTCGCGGCTTTGGTCAACCACGCTTCGGGATTCTCAGGTATTTCATCTCGCCATGTTGCCACGGCCTTGATAAAGGTGTCCTGAACAGCATCTTCAATGGTCTCCAGGTGCTGTAAGCCGAATATGCGGGTCAGGATAGAGACCATCTTTCCGAACTGGTGCCGGAAAAGATGATCTATAACCTGTTCTGAATGCATCTGATCACTGATCAAACACCATGATCTCTCGGATCTCCACCGTACCGCCTAGGTCGTAATCTGGGTAGTCACTTGCGATGTCTACCATTTCATCCATGTTGTTCGCACGGACAACGTAGAACCCTCCAACGAGCTCTTTGATCTCACTACCCGCTCGGTCAGTAACCGTGCGATCAGGTCCACTTACATGTCTGACCTGTGGTGTGAGCGCCTCTCCCGATACATAGATTCCGGCGTCTTTCATTTTTTGATCCCAGACGAACCATTTTTTCATCCGGTTTTGCATTTCCTCAGGAGACACGTCAGGGGTGCTGTACTCAGCTCCTAGGAAGATCATCATATACTCTTTCATGGTTGTGTTCTTGTTTCGAAGGTAAGATCAAGATGGCATTGGGGCGAATTCTGAAATGTGAATCGTGGCATTAGGAATCCATCCTAAATGCGGATGATCCTTAAACGCCGCTTTCAGCGCCTCAGCGCTTTCCGCTTGCAGGATTGAATATCCACCAGTTGCCGCGTCACCACCTTGTACTTGGCTATTCGCAGATACGATTTGCGAGGGAAGCAGCGGGGCGCCAAAGTCCACAATGTGTTTTTCGTGTTTTGCCTTCCAGTCCATCCAGGCCTTCATCACATTTGCTTGTTGCTCTGGAGTGGCGTTGTCCATTGATGCGGTATTACCTGCCGGGACGTGGTAGATCGCTAGGAATTTTTTCATGGTTTTGGGTTTTTACCTGTATAACGAAGCCGATAGGAGAGAAGGGGACACTTCGTTAAGTAAACTGACTTTCACGCTTTTTAAAGGAATTGGATGAACACTTGTCGTGTTCTGTAAGTTCTTATCGCATGAAACGTTTACTCACAAGCCTCGCCCTATTATTTTGTTTAACAGCAGCTTTTGCCGTTGATTTCACTTTGCACAACAGCACTGGAAAATCGATTCCCTTGATCATACCAGGCGTAATGAAACCAAACTTGTCTCCCAACTCAGATAGTGGAGTTGATCTTGCGGTGGGGCAAGAAGTATTCTTTCGGTACAAGGGGAAGAAACGCTTGCTGTTGGAGGTAACCGCGGACCTGGAAGGCAAAAGGCTAGATGTAGCAGAATTGATAAAGGAACGTAGAAAGGCCTTGGACGCGAGTTAAGCGTGTTTCATCATTTTGCGAAGAACTGAGTTGCTTTCGGCTAACCCTCCGCGATCTTCTGAGCTAAACCGACGATTACCGCAATGACGAAGAGGATTAGGGCAACAGCTATTACGACGAGGACCAAGGTGATCAAAAAGCGCACGAAAGCTAAGAGTATGCCACCTGCATTCAGTTTGTAAATACGTCGAAATGCGTAGAGGTAGTAAAGTATGTTCACCGCGAAGGTCAAGAAGTAGATATTTGGGTTTACCAGAACGGCCAGTAGGAACATAACGGTAGTGCTGAGGAATAACATGCCTTGGAAATAGGCGTTGATCACCAAATGTTCTCCGTAGTTGTGAACGCGTCGAAAAGAGAAGAGGGATATCAGTGCGTAAACGGGTAACATCAAGAACGATAAAATATTGAAGTAGCGTAGGAACATCCGTTGAGTCGTGATATTCCGTTCGCGCTGGCTCTCTTTGAACGCTTCTATTTCTTCCGCTGAGCGTTTTGAACCGTCCTCATTAACGCCGTACCATTCGTCGCCGAATGCTTCCAAGAAAAAATCAGATTGTCCTTCATTGAATCTTGTCGTAAGCTCAATGTACTGGTCGGCGAACAGGTTGAATGTGATCAAAGCCACAGCCATACCGATCGCAAAAAAAGCAGGTGGCGGAACATAGCGTTTACGTACACCATCCAGGTACTCCTTGACTAAAACTTCTGGCCGTGTGATCAAGCGGCCAAGTGTCTTAAAGTACTTGTTATCCCAGCCGAATACGGTAAGCGCAAAATCAGCGTAAAGTTTCTTGGCGGTGATACGTTCACTCAGCACTTTGCTCCCACACCGGGTGCAGAATTTAGCTTCATCTTCCAGCAGTAAGTCGCAATTCTTACAATTCATGGTCGATCGTAAAGTACGTAGAAAGTTTAAGGGTTCTTGCTCTACACTAGCTTCTTCAGGTCCTCTCCCGCAGGATGCTCGAAAATGTTGAGTTCAAAGTGCTTTGCAGCAGCCAGAATATGATCGAACAGATCCGCAATAATGCCTTCATATACTTGCCAATCTTTTTCTTTACTGAACGCATACACTTCAATGGGCACGCCATGAGCTGTAGGGGGCAATTGCCTCACCATAGTGGTCATGTTCGAATTGATCGCCGGATTAGCAAGCAGGTAATTCTGCAGGTATACCTGAAAGACGCCCACGTTCGTTAAGTTTCGCCCGTTCACCAGAACGGAATTGTCAATACCCCGTTCCGCATTATGAGCATCGATCTCCGTTTGACGGGAAGTCACATGATCTTTAACCAGATCAATTTTTTGGAATGTATTCAGCATTTCCGGCGTACAGAATTTAATACTGCTGATCTGGATCAGGACCGATCGTTTGATACGTCTACCAGGAGATTGCACCATACCCCGCCAATTCGTGAATGAATCTGATACGAACGCGTAGGTAGGTATAGTGGTAATGGTCTTATCAAAATTCTGCACCTTAATGGTCGTGAGGTTGATCTCCTGCACATCGCCATCTGCATCGTACTTGGGTACGGTAACCCAATCACCCACGTGTACCATATTATTGGCAGATAGTTGTACACTCGCAACGAAGCCCAAG
>CAZPEQ010000317.1:0-3519 GCA_964585605.1 uncultured Weeksellaceae bacterium
TGGTTCAATGTTAATAGGATATATATGGCTTTGTTGATTATGCCAGCTGCTTGTATTGATATAGACATATTATGAATGTGAAGTATTGGAAGATTCCCTCGATTGTGAGATTTTCAGGGTAGCCGGTGTAAAACCTAAACGTTAAAAAACTTGGCAGGATAATTGCGCTACTACATTTGATAGAGATATCACTTGTATTGTGATAAAGTATGCGTAAGGCAATGACTAAAGACAAAATACCAGAACTGAATGCGCGCTTCCTTGAAGTGGTGAAGACCCTGGGTTATACGGGTTATTCATTCAGCGCGAAGATGGACATCTCCCAGGCTACCTTTTCTAATATCCGATACGGCAGGAGAAAACCGAACATTGAACTAGTGCAGAAGCTAGTTCAGCAAAATCCAGAGATTGACGCGGATTGGTTGCTCCTTGGCCAGGGTACTATGTTCAGGAAGAACAAGAGATCAGGTTCAGGAAGTAACTCGAAAGATGCTCGGTTCGACCGACTTGAGACCTTGATCAGAAAATCGATCGGCTTGCAAATGGAACGCAGCTTGTTGGTGGACGAGTCCATGAATGACCTAGAAGAGCGCATGCGCGCGATCGAAATGAACATGAAGAAGGCAAGACCTAAAGCCAAGGCTAGGGCTAAGAAAGTCGTGAAGAAGTAACGTTGATCCCTTTCATGATCAGTTTTAAGGTCTCCAATGCCGATAGGCAAACTTGAAGACACTTATCGCAATGACCATAGGTTTCATACGTCTTAATGGAACGTTCGAGGGTTTGCGCATAAACGGTGAGTTGAACTCTGCATCGTTCTCCTATTTGGTAAGGACTTATCTCCTCTTGCAGTTCTAAATATCCTGCCCACACCCGAAGTTGTGCTAACCGGCGCCTATCAACGCGCTGGTTCACAGACATGGATTCAATGCCAATACCGAAAATAGTTCGCTCGACATTTTCAAAGGCATCCAAGTATTCATCAACAGAATATTGGCAGGAGTATATTAATTCACTAAAAGAGGGGTATTGTATTGCGGAGGAAAGATGAGCGGCGGAGGGAAATCTCATGTAGTCGTAAGTTTTTAACTTGATTCCATTGTAAGAAAACTAGCACCTGATATTCTGAAGTATTGATTAATTAAACCACGGTGACGGAATTCCCGCCATAATGGAAAACTCAATTTAGTCACCATTATTGTACGAGTCAAGTATACTTGCAAATATATCTACGATACTTTATATTTGTGTAGTAATGAGATTAAAATTGCTTTTTCCAATAATTCCGATCTATTTCCTGTTCCCATGGAGTTTTCCGGTGCATTTCTCAAATAGGACGGAGGAAGTGCGTATCGGTGAAGTAGAAGGATACGCAGAAGTTCATGTCCTTGTGCGTGAGGTGAAGTTTAAAGCCAAGGCGAAGAGAAATTATCATTGGTTAAAGGGAAGTACGCTGATCGTATCGGAGTCAGGCGCTGCTGGTAAATTACTTCATGGACGGTACGTGTCGTTTTACGACAATGGTCAATTGCATCAAAAAGGTAAACTATATAGAGGACTCAAAGTAGGGGAGTGGCGAACTTGGAATGACCAAGGGCGATTGCTTCAAATCGTGAATTGGCGCATGGGGCTACTACATGGCTCTTATACAACGTTCAATGCATTGACCAAGGATGGGACAACCACTTATTACAAAGGTGGAGAAATACGTGCGGAGAAGACTAAACGTGAAAAGCAACCGCGAGACAAGAAAAAGAAGGGTGTAGAAAGTGAAGAGAACTCAGCAGAAGGAGAAGAGTGAAATGCAGCATGTGAAGTGGTATACACTGGAAGGATCATCATTGATATATGCCTTGACGGTCATCTTGCTGGTTGGTACGATCACTTCCTCATTGATCGTACTTGCTCAATATGATCATGCGAGTACCCGTAATTGGATCTCTGCCATTACGGTGGAGTCACTTAGTCTTTCTGGTGCTATTGCCGGGGTGACCGAATTACCGATAGGTGTAGATGGTAGTCAGGAGATCGTGGATCTAAGTATAGGAGATCAGTCCGTGCGCGCGTGGAGGCGCCCTTGGGGTGTATTCGACATAGTGGAAGTAGAAGCCACGATCGGAAGATCAACTCACCAAAGGAGAGCCTTGTTTGGATTAACAGAGCGCTCCTCCGCGGTTTTGGAATTGGCAGGTCATAGTAATGGATTACAAATGTGCGGTGATGCGCGAATTCGTGGTGATTTGCTAATAAGCAATACGGATATTCGTCGAGGGTATATTGAAGGGGTCTCGTTCACTGGAGATCGCTTGGTTGAAGGCAATACAATTGAAATTGAACCGCATGATCTGGCCTTGCCGTCACAACTTTATGGTAGGTGCTCGCAATTAGCTGGCTTGAGGGGACTAGGGCAGGAACAGTACGCCACGATCGATACCTACGAGGCAGATAGTATTCACGTATTCGAACCCGTCTATGTAGTGAACGTAACGGCTGTGGGCACATTAGATGGTGGTTCTTGGAAGCAATGCTACTTGCGTAGCAGCGATACTTTAAGAATCGGGCCGAATTGTGAGCTGCTCGATGTAATCGTTCAAGCTCCTTTCGTTGAAATAGCGCAGGGCTTTACAGGCGCGATACAAGTTTTTACGACGGATGGTATTCTGGTGCATTCAGACGTAAAGTTGAACTATCCAAGTGCACTCGTGCTGGCAGCTGGTAGTAATGTAGATGCGCGTATTGTAATAGAAGAGACTGCTCTGGTAGAAGGAGCAGTGGTGAGTTTGGATCAAACAACAGGAAGTGCTGAAACTCGGCTAGTTGTGCAGGCCGAAGCGCAGATCATAGGTTCGGTATTCGTTCAGGGCGGATTGCAAAATAGAGGAACAATACAAGGGGTTACGCAGGCATACGCCTTGAGTTTAAGGACAGCTTCATCTAGTTATAAGGGCTATCTATTAGATGGTGTATTTGAAAAGCCAGTTCATGATTTCGCACTAGGGCTGGGGCTGGATAAACGCAGTAGGAACTATACGCTTATGAACAAGAATTGGAAATGAGATTGAAAGCTGCAACCTTATTGGAAAGTGTCGTGGCGCTTTCCTTGTTGGCGAGCATTGTTTCATTCGCCGTACTGATGCAATCTCGGGTCATTGCTGCGCACACGAGCGAGGACAAGGTACATGCCTGGATGTACAGTGAAGAATCCTTGCATGAATTCCGGCAGACCGGGGAAGTTGAGCAGGTGCTGCCAGGAGAATGGGTCATGGAAGAGCGTATCAAGGAAAAAGGCGATAGGGTCTGGCGGGTAGAGTTGACCTATTATAAGAGAGATGTGCTGGTGTATCAACGCGTGGAATATGTGCAAGCGGAATGGAATTAAAGGCATTCACGTTGATCGAAGTACTTATCTCCTTGTTACTACTTGGTATTGTTGGTACGTTCGCGGTGTTCGTGATGGGCAATTCCAATACGGCTTTTAATGCCATGCACCACGCTGCTTCGGAACGGGATTCTTTTTTG
>CAZPEQ010000318.1:0-3518 GCA_964585605.1 uncultured Weeksellaceae bacterium
ATGCAATTGGCCATCTGTCAACAAGCCATTGGTGGTTGGATGGCAGTGGAAACAATCCGCGCCTCCTGCTCCAACAAATACTTGCCCATTAACGATGGTCGTATCAAGAATGGATCCTGCCTCTACATCCCATAGTTGTCCAAGCGCTAACTGCTCATCCAACGTTAACGAAGTTTCAAAGCGTTGTGCCTGATCAAAACGCGAGTTGCCAGAGATCATCGTTCTCAGGAATTGCGCGATGGCCTTTGCAACTAAAAGAGAATCAATGTCAGTTGTTTCAAATGCTTCTAGGAACATGCGTTGATACATAGGCACTTGTTCCAATTCAGTACTTACGTTCTGCCACGTATCGTGCATCTCAATGGGATCAGTGACCGGTTGCAGTATCTGATCTTCTAATGTTGCAGCACGTCCATCCCAGAAATAGAAGTTATCCCAGCCTAAGTTCATTAGCGCCATTGAATTGCGCTTGCCTGCAATACCATCAATACCAACACTGAACTGATTACCATCATCGCTGAACGCAACGGCTGGTGAATGACAAGAAGCGCAAGAAATGCTGTTATCTCCTGACAGCAACTCCTCATAAAAAAGGTGGCGCCCCAACTCAACACCTTCCACAGTCAATGGGTTATCCTCAGGAATCGCCATCGGCGGAAAATTGTTGGGTATATCGAGTACAAAGGGCGTAGGGCCAGATGTCATAACCTCATGTTGGCATGCCCACACACCAACGATCAGGAACAATATGATACCCAGTTTCGCTTTCATTTCAGAACAGACTCTACTCCGACTACATCGCCTTCCAAAGAACCTAAAAACGCGATCAGGTCCTCTTTTTCGGATTCACTCAAAGATATAACGTGTATTTCGGAACTTTGGTTTACATGACCAACACCACCTGAGGCAAAATGATCCAATACTTCGCCCAGCGAAGCCATTGACCCGTCATGCATGTAAGGCGCCGTTTTCGTCACATCGCGCAAAGAAGGGACTTTAAACTTGCCATTATCCCTTTCATCGTTAGAAATTCGACCGCGCCCAATGTCTTCATATTCAGCATAGAGCCCTATGTTCTGGTAGCTTTTATCAGTAAACAAGAATCCGCTATGGCAAGCCGTACAATTCAGCCGTTCTGAGCTGAATAATTGCCACCCACTCCTCTCAGAATCACTCAGTGCTTCCTTATCTCCAGCATGCAGCCATTTATCAAATCGGCTGTTGCCTGATATCAGCGAGCGTTCATAATTCGCAATGGCTCTGCTGATAACATAGCCGTCTAACTCTCGACCATAGGCACGTTCACTCAACGTCCGATAAGGTTCTTCTGTTTTGATCTCTTCTGCAGTCTCATGAATATTACCGCCCATTTCCTCTTCCGCGTGAATGGGTGCCAGCAGTTGTATTTCTAAATCCAGCGCCCCTCCATCCATAAAAAACGCTTCGTGATACGCCAAATTCGTAATGGCAGGGGTATTTCTGAAACCCAACGCGCTGCCCGTACCAGGTGAGACTTTATGGCCATCAGCGAAGCCCATTTCAGCAATATGACAACTCGCGCACGACTGGGTTCCATTTGCCGAAAGGCGCTGTTCCTTGAATAACAGTCGTCCCAGCTCAACAGACTCTCTGGAGAAAGGATTGTCTTCACGCAGAACCGGCTCGGGAAAACCTAGTGGCAGATTCAATTCCATTGGCGTACTTGACATTTCGTCCTTTGCCTCATCCACACATGCACAAAAGAAGAGTGGCATCAAATATGCCAAGCGCATACTCATTGCGGAACTGTTACCGCATTTTGTATATGATCACTGAAACGCTCATTCAAGAACGCTTGACTTGCCGCGCCATGCAGCATGTTCTCCAACCGAACGTCAATCGTGTCATTCGCACTGAAAAAGAACTGTCGTACATCTACGTCTAGTGTCAGTGTGGTAACACTGTCTTCTGTTATCGTTACACCTTGAGGAGATGTAACTTCTCGGTAGTTCTCATCCCTACCACTGTGCAAGGAAACACTGCGGTCGAATGGGCCTGCACCCGTACCCGATGTGTCCGCAAATGCATCAAGCATAACGAATCGGTAATTCAACATACCCCAATGTGTACCCTGCTGGGCAAACAACGGGCTACCAGGAGCATAAGAGTTCACATTCTCGTTATTCAGATCGGCAGGAACGCCTATACCGAATTTCACACCAGCATACTCCGCTGTGGGCAACTGATAATTCCGTTCCCGAGAACCGTTGATTAACCGGAACAACTCAATGCGGGATGCAACGGTTGACTGACCACCTCCACCCAATTGAATATCACCGATATACATATTCAGTTGGTCGATGTTCAATCGATGACCCAACACATCTGTATACACACCATTATCAACAACAGGCTGCCCATCCCAATGTGGATTCACGATCACACGCAGGGTCCCAGTTGGCGCTAAAGGGGGTTCGCCTGGTTCATGCTGGCAAGCACCTAATGTGAAAGCCAAGAACAAGGCGATATGAGCAAGACGAATCATTATTACTCTACTGAAATCGCTGCTGCCAGATTACTCATCAATTGTGCTGCGAGCGCTGGTTCATTGTTCGTATGTGTATCCAGGTTATTCTTCACATCCACATTCGTCAGGATCTGTTGCATATCAATCTCCACTTTCATGTTGAAAGTCTCACCCGGAAAAATGTCTACATCTGGCTCTAGAACGACCTCAGTACGCAGCGGGTCAGTAGCTAAGTGGTATTGGAAAATATCGTCCGCTCCGTCAATCACACCGTTACCATCGCTATCAACTCGACCTTCGATCACTGCGAACTTGTAACCAGCAGTTGGATTCCAACCCCAGTGCATTGCTGCATTATTCAATGGTGCTGGAGCCAACATGGGGTCGTTATGGTTGCGCACACTGTCAATACCAATGAACATGCCCAGCTCGTGGATGTGGGTCTCCTCAACCGTACCAAGAGCGAGAACATTCGTGCCTGTAGCATCGAACAAAACCGCATCCTGCAAATCCGAGCCTATGACTACACCATTATCTTCAACTGGCGCAAAATCGGTGAAGTAAATCTGGAATCGAGTAATCTCGATCTGATTACCAAACGCATCCATGTAGGAGGTATTCAGGTTAAACGGAAAGTTTCCCCAAACCGGGCTAAAATTCGCCATGATCGATCGATCCGTTCCTGGAATCGGATTATCAACTGTATCGTTATCACAACCAGTTACCAACAGCGCTGCAATCGCTGTAAGGGTCAAAACACGCTTCATATCTTTCATTTTTCTGTTGTGGTTTATCCAAACCGTGCTGGATCCCACTTACGTGCTATCCAGCTTACTTATTTTGCCTCTCCATCGACTCTAGCCTCAAGAAATGCTTACTTTCTCATTATCAGAACATTATACAAGCAAAATGTTTGCCTTTGTGTTCTTTCCAGACTCTCAGCGCCCTTCTTAGGGTAAAAATAACACCTAAAACGGGTAATCTGTTTCCATGTGTAAGACGCACTGATAAG
>CAZPEQ010000319.1:0-3517 GCA_964585605.1 uncultured Weeksellaceae bacterium
TACAAAAACACACCGCATAGAGCTAAACAAACTCCGTAACTGAATAAGTAGGCATTACTTCTATCAATTAACCCAAAAATGAAGTGCTCATGTCGTCCAATGAAAAATGGAGATGCAATGCATCCGACCAACAAAAAATTTCTTCCTGATTTCCTCGCATCTAATCGACTCGTCAAGAGAGTTAGCAAGGCAAGAAGCGATACATGAATGAAAATTTTCAATAAAGAACTTGCCAGATATATACTTTCCACCGGGTCAACAAACTTCCGCAGTATGGCAGGTACCACACGGTAATACTCCTTGAACGCGACGTGGACAAAGTACCTGTTTGGATTCGGATGACCGAACCCCGATTGCATAACACCTACACCAAAAGGGTCGTCCAAAATCTTTTGAACGTCCCAATTAGGGACAATGCCAGCTGCCATGTCGCCGTCCATTGGCGTATGGTAGTATTGGCAGAAAGAGATTGTCAGATCAACCAATAGCAATAGTAAAAAACATGCCCTAATAACCTTACCTGCGTTCATCAAGCTATTCTAGTCATCACGATACGCCAAGTTGATGTTGGGACATTCTTCGCTGAAAATATAGGTTGCGCTCAAATCAGCAAAAGGATACGCTATAGCGAGCTCCGTCTAATCTTGGATTTGCTCAGTTCGAATATACTAACTTATTTACGTGCATCATTGATAGTAATCATAGTAGAGTTGCGTTTTGGTGTCTTGTCTTCTTGTTGATCGTCGATCGAACATTAACCTTGGCTCATTTCGGATTCGTGTATACGGATATTGATCAAATAGTGCTGTGGAATGGTGCTCTTGACTACTCCAAAGGAATCTATCACGAGCCATTTTTCTATGGCCAGGCGTACAACTATATGCTTGAGTCGTTCGTTGCTGTTCCTTTCATCTGGATGAATGTGCCGATATATATGGCCGTTCCAATTGCGACTTCACTCATTTCCATTCTTCCTTTTTTGTCGCTTGGATTCATTTTCCGGAGACAGGGTAGAAACTTAGGCGCACTCCTCTCTTTAGCCATTCCAATAGTATCTCCTTTGGAGTACAGTTTTCTGACCACCATTTCCAGAGGTTTCGTGCAGGCGCACCTGTTTTTACCATTCTTATTCCTAGTATTTGCCTCTCCCCGAAAAAACGGGAGTTCAATTTTCCTTTGGCCAATAGCCGCATTATGTATTCTCGCAAATCCAAGTTGTGTCTTGCTGGTTATCCCTATTAGCGTTTATCTGTTTTCCTATCATTATCGATCCATTTCTTTCTACCTCTCATCGTTGCTAACCATACCGATAGGTGCTCTAGCATATTTGTCCAGGCAATTCTATGTGCATAATCCGGAACGTGTGCTTCGCGAAAATTCGGGCCTCGAAGTGAACTTTCAGACGCTAACCGACAGCCTGAGCCATATTACTCATTTTGAGCACATTTTCCCGTTCATCTCAGAGTGGGGTATTCTATATCCTGTGGTGCTTACTACATTCCTTCTGATCTCAATTACCCAAAGAAACACTAAGGCGATGTTATTCATCGCTTCGTTGTTGATCCTCTTGTTGATCTCGCTTGCCATTCCCAGGGTACAGGCAGCATACTCCAGTACAGAGTCGGGAGGAATATTCTTTCATGTAAGCAGGCTCTACCTGGTTTTGCCATTGGCCATTCCCATGTTATTCTTCCTGATCGCGAACCGCGCGAAAAGTAGGATTTTATACAGTACACTGATAGTAGCTCTAAGCCTCGCAACGTTCGGTTTAAAGAACAATAACATCCAATCCAAAGTCCAAAACATGGTTGAAGCATCAGGCTTCCCTATTGCTAAAAACCAAGAGCTGATAGAAAGAAATGAACACCTCTCTTTAGTGGTGCTGGAATACGATATCGATTTGATCGTACACGCAAACTGGCTTGGCTGGGATTATGTTTTTGACGCTTACGCCTATAACCCCCTCAGAGCTCATCTTGAAACCAGTGTAGCTCCTCCGATTTCAGTCAAAATGAGCGGTGACAGACGAGCATGGCTTTACGCCGAATCAAAACGATGTAGGAGTATTCTGTTCAATGGGGTTGACTTCGACACTTCATTGCTTCAAGGCCTTGATCACGAGTGGGTTGATGGGAAATACTTGGTGGTTAAAAATTTCTCAGAATCGAGTGCCGTCTTCAAACATCTCCAGCTTGATTTGAGCAATGACAACTTGTGAGCCCGTAGGGCAGATCTTGTGACCCTGCCTAAATCCAATGGGTTGTCCTGACTTAACGTTGGTTCCTGCTGAAATAGGCCTTAACTTTGCTCTTCGAGCTTATTTAGAACAATTCTAAATAAGAATAAGTACGGGATGATACAAGTAAGCGATAGTGCAAAAAGCGAAGTGACCAAACTCCTCGGCGAGGATGGTCGAGGGCCTGATCATTTTGTTCGAGTGGGTGTCAAAGGCGGCGGGTGTAGTGGCCTCATGTACGACCTTGAATTCGACAACACCATGCAAGATGGCGATAAGGTTTTCGAAGACAATGGCGTTAAAGTCGTTGTCGACAAAAAAAGCCTGCTCTATCTGCTTGGTACAACCCTCAATTTCTCTGGCGGGTTGAACGGAAAAGGGTTCGAATTCATTAATCCAAATGCTAATCGCACCTGTGGTTGCGGTGAAAGCTTCTCTATCTGATCCTTCATGAGTGATCAAGACGAAATACTCAACGAAGTAACTAACCGCGAATACCAGTATGGTTTCGTTACGGACATTGAGACGGAAAAAGCGCCGAAAGGGCTGAACGAAGACACGATTCGTTTCATTTCTGCGAAAAAGAACGAACCTCAATGGATGTTGGACTGGCGCCTTGAAGCCTTCCGAATTTGGAATGAAATGCCAACGCCTGAATGGGCGCATGTGAACTTCCCCGCGGTCGATTTCCAAGATGCCTACTATTATGCTGCGCCGAAGAAGAAGCCTGAATTGGACAGTTTGGACGAGGTTGATCCCGAATTGCTGAAGACTTTTGAAAAGCTGGGTATTTCTCTGGAAGAGCAAAAGCGCCTCACTGGTGTAGCTGTCGATGTTGTCATGGATAGTGTTTCTGTGAAAACCACATTTCAAGACACGCTTGCAGAGAAGGGAATCATTTTTTGCAGCTTCAGTGAGGCCGTGCAAAATCACCCCGAACTGGTGCGGCAATACCTAGGCACCGTTGTTCCGCGTACCGATAATTTTTACGCCGCTCTCAACTCCGCTGTATTTAGCGACGGCAGTTTCTGCTACATTCCCAAAGGCATCAAATGCCCCATGGAATTGAGCACATACTTCAGGATCAATGAGGCCATGACTGGACAGTTCGAGCGCACGCTATTGATCGCCGATGAAGGCAGTTACGTGAGCTATTTAGAAGGTTGTACAGCACCTATTCGCGATGAGAATCAGATGCACGCCGCGGTCGTTGAACTTGTTGCGCACAAAGACGCCGAGATCAAATACAGCACCGTCCAGAACTGGTACCCCGGTGATGAG
>CAZPEQ010000320.1:0-3511 GCA_964585605.1 uncultured Weeksellaceae bacterium
GGAGTTGATCTGGACGATTGTACCAGCCATTGTCATGATGGGTATCATCGTACTGGGCTTGAGTGCTTGGAATACGATCACCTCGCTTCCGGATCCAACGTCAATGAGAATGGAACTGTACGCCAAGCAGTTTGATTGGACGGCACGTTATCCTGGAAAAGATGGAAAGCTGGGCGCTACGGATTTCCGCTTGATCGATGACGCAGGTAGCAACCCGCTTGGTATCGTTACGCGTGACGCTATTAAGGCACGTTTGACAGAGATCGATAAAGGCATTGCGGAGCATACGGAAGGTTTGAAGACCATGGTCTTGCCTGATGATGCGAAAAAAGAGAAAGAAGATGACTTAGATAAGTTGATTCGCCTGAAGCAGCGCATCATTGACATGCGCACCATCATGGAGAATGATATCAAGGTGAATGGTGAGCAGAGCGCTTACTTAGCAGGTGCTGATGATATTGTGGTGAAGGAATTTCACTTACCGGTGAACGAAGAGGTGAATATGGTGTTCCGTTCGAGAGACGTGATCCACAGTGCATACATACCGCACATGCGGGCGCAGATGAACTGTGTGCCAGGTGTGCCCACCACTTTTAAGATGACACCCAAAATGACCGTTGAGCAATTCAGGGAGAAATCTGGAAAGCCTTTGAAGAACTACGTGCTCATGTGTAATAAGATTTGTGGTGCATCACACTACAACATGCAAATGGACCTCATTGTGGAGGAAAGTGGAACATTTAAGACATGGTTAGCTGAGCAGAAATCTTTCAGCGAGTCAGTTTCAGTTGACGAACCTAATTAGTAAAAAACGGATCATGGGAGCCGGCCACGACGAACACGCACATCATCATCACGAGGAAAGCTTCGTTTCGAAGTACATTTTCTCGCATGACCATAAGATGATCAGTAAGCAATTCCTGATCACGGCTATTATTATGGCATGTGTTGCCGTAATGATGTCTGTTCTATTCCGTTTGCAGTTGGCATGGCCGGGAGAGGGTTTTGCCATTACGAACTGGTTGTTGGGTGACCGCTGGGCACCTGAGGGTGTCTTGGATTCGAATATGTACTTGGCCTTGGTCACCATCCACGGTACCATCATGGTCTTCTTTGTACTTACGGGAGGTTTGTCTGGTACGTTTAGTAACCTATTGATACCACTGCAAGTGGGGGCACGAGACATGGCTTCTGGCTTCTTGAACATGCTATCGTATTGGTTCTTCTTCCTAAGTTCAATCCTTATGTTGGCCAGCTTGTTCGTGGAAGGCGGCCCTGCATCTGGTGGCTGGACGATCTATCCGCCCTTGAGTGCCTTACCGCAGGCCATGCCGGGTTCAGGTACGGGAATGACCTTGTGGCTGGCAAGTATGACCATCTTCATTGCAAGTGCTTTGTTGGGTGGATTGAACTACATCGTTACCGTGATCAACTTGCGTACCAAGGGTATGAAGATGACACGTCTTCCACTCACCATTTGGGCATTCTTGGTTACAGCCATTCTGGGTGTACTTTCTTTCCCTGTTCTTCTTTCATGCGCACTGTTGCTCTTGATGGATCGAACAATGGGCACCAGCTTTTACCTAAGCGATATACATATTGGTGGAGAAGCCTTGGATTATATGGGCGGATCACCGGTTCTTTACGAGCACTTGTTCTGGTTCTTAGGTCACCCAGAGGTTTATATCGTACTGCTGCCCGCATTGGGTATCACCTCTGAAGTAATTGCTACGAATTCACGCAAGCCGATCTTCGGTTACCGAGCCATGATCGGTTCCATCCTAGCGATTGGTTTCTTGAGCTTCATTGTGTGGGGGCACCACATGTTCGTTACAGGTATGAACCCGTTCCTCGGTTCTGTATTCGTATTCACCACCATGCTTATCGCCATTCCATCGGCGGTGAAAGTGTTCAATTACATAACCACCCTGTGGAGAGGTAACTTGGTCATGACGCCTGCTATGCTCTTCAGTATAGGACTGGTGGCAACGTTCATCGCGGGTGGTCTAACCGGTATCATCTTGGCAGACAGTGCCTTGGATATCGCCATTCACGATACCTACTTCGTTGTAGCTCACTTCCACATTGTAATGGGTATGAGTGCCATCTTCGGCATGTTTGCGGGCATCTACCATTGGTTCCCCAAGATGTATGGCCGTATGATGAACAACCGAATGGGCTACGTGCATTTCTGGCTCACCTTCGTGTCAGCTTTTGGTGTATTCATGCCTATGCACTTTACAGGATTGGCAGGTGCGCCAAGACGATACTATGAGTACAGCAATTTCCCCATGTTCGATGGGGTCATCAACTTGAATGTGCTGATCACCCTATTTGCCATATTCGGTGCGGTGGCGCAGCTCATCTTCATTTACAACTTCTTCTACAGCATATACAGGGGGCGTAGAGCTTCTCAGAACCCGTGGAGAAGTAACACCTTGGAGTGGACAACACCGGTGGAGCATATCCATGGCAACTGGCCAGGACCACTGCCCACCGTTCACCGTTGGCCTTATGACTACAGTAAGCCAGGTAAGGAGGAAGATTTCGTTAGTCAAATAGTTCCACTTGACGACAACGAGGAAGAGTCGCACGGCTAGTTGTGACTTTAAACTGAATTAGAATGTCCGCGCCATTGGTAGCGGACATTCTGCTTTTTAGAACCTTTGTAATTCGCAGCTACAGCATGAAATTGCCGGGTTAACTTTGGAAAAGACCACGCTCGTGTTTGCATTACGGAGTCAATCCGGCCCGCAGATTTATACAGGAGTCGACGGAGTGGTTTAAATCGAATGATCAGGTCATTGAAATTCATCTTGTTCTCAGCTCGGAGTCAATCCCCGGCCTTGCGCCTGGGTCGTTTGAATCGCATGAACGGATGGTTGAGATACGTCATATTCGCTTGCCTGTTCTCTCAGAACTGTCAAGCGCAATTATTGGATAGTATTCAGGTGCTCGTTGCGCAGCAACCGAAGCTCACCTTTCGTTTGGATAGTAGAGGCTCATTCATATCCAATGAGCCTGCGCGTATGCTGGGTATCAAAATAGGACTGGACCATGGGGGCAGGTTTCAGTATGGCCTGGGCTACAATTTCCTTCGTTCCAAATTTGAGCGAGATCAGGTCTTGACCATTAACGGGGAATCGCAACTGGTTCGCACCCGTTTACATATCAACCTCCTTACCCCGTGGATTGATTACGCCTTCTACAGGAAAGGACCTTGGCAGGTAAGTATTCCTGTACAGATCGGCCTGGGTTCGGGTCGCCTCAGTTACCGCGATGTAGATAGGGATCGACAAATCATTGAGCGCCGTTTCCTGTTCGTTTATGAACCCGCCATGACCGTCCAGTATCGTTTTTGGCGGTACTTCGGCGTAGCTGGGGGCTTAGGTTACCGTGCAGTATTCAAACGCAAAGGCAGCTTAGGAGAACAGCTTACCGCACCTGTTTACCTGTTTGGAGTTAAGGTCTTCTTATCCAAGATAATCAAAGACTACAACGCTATAGCGGA